>NZ_CP152052.1:3955000-4136829 GCF_038637725.1 Psychrobacillus sp. FSL H8-0483 | reverse complement strand
TAATCTAATCTCCTTTTTTACAGATTGATAAGAAAAAACTTCTTATCTATTTCTGTTTCTCCTCCAAATACACCAGACGATGTTTTAATATTGGTCGAAGCCTTTAAAATAATTAATATGTATAAATTATAAGGACATATACACAAATCCACTAGCTGTGGATAAATATTATAAACGTAAGTGGAAAAACTTATCCACACATTACTAACAGTTGTGGATAAAGAAAAATAGTGAATTTCGTTTGAAAAAGTAAAACACAAACATCGTATCAAAAAATCGTTGTAATTACAAGCGATTTTAAGGTTATCCACAATAATCAAATTATTAACAACCCGAGTTGTCCACAGTGCATGAGTATGTTTAAAACATGTTCATAAGCTATGTGGATAATTTTTGTGCGTTATTTTTTTATACACAGGTAAAAAAGTAATGAAGATATTTTTTGTGGATAAAGTAGTGTGCTGTTCCAAAGGGAGGGTTTTAAAAAAAAATTGACAAAAGCGTACTAATTTATATATAATATCGGAGACTGTCTAAGGAACATTTTAAGATGATCAACTCAGGAGGTGTCATATAGATGAAACGTACATTCCAACCAAATAGCCGTAAACGTGCAAAAAATCACGGTTTCCGCGCACGTATGAGTACAAAAAACGGTCGCCGCGTATTAGCAGCACGTCGTGCAAAAGGAAGAAAAGTATTATCAGCATAAGTCCACTGACCATTTCAGTGGTCTTTTTTTTCTTTTAATACAACGATTAGTTGGAGCAGGTGAATGGATGAACAAGAAACAACGGATAAAAAAGAACGCAGAGTTTCAAACGATCTTTAAAAGAGGGAAATCATTTGCTAATAGACAATTTGTTATTTATTGCTTAGATAATGAAGAAGACTTTTTCCGAGTAGGGCTATCTGTTAGCAAGAAAGTTGGTAACGCAGTAGTTCGTAATCGTATTAAAAGGTATATACGTCAAACTTTTTTAGAATTAAATGATTATGTATATACAAATAAGGATTATATTATTATCGCCAGAAATCCGGCGGCCAAGTTAGACTTTCATGAAACAAAGAAAAGTCTTGAGCATGTATTTAAGATTGCAAAAGTAATGAAAAAGAAAAGCTAGTGTGAAGTCTTTATTTGAAGTGGTAAGATTAAAACTATATATATTAGTTATAATAGGGGGAAAGAAGGTTGAAAAAGAGATTATCATTAGTACTATTACTAATAGTTACAACCGCTTTACTTGCTGGATGTAGTGAATTTAATGAGCCAATCTACTCTAATTCAAAAGGCTTTTGGAATGAATATATTGTTTGGCCATTAGTTTCAGCTATTACTTATTTTAAAAATTTATTAGGTACGTATGGATTAGGGATTATAATGGTAACAATTATTATTCGATTAGCAATTCTACCATTAATGATTAAGCAAACAAAAAGTTCTAAAAATATGCAGGAAGTTCAGCCAGAACTAAAAAAACTTAAAGAAAAATACAGTTCTAAAGACGGCGCAACGCAGCAAAAATATCAGCAAGAAATGATGGCACTATTTAAAGAAAGAGGAATTAATCCAGCTGCTGGATGTTTACCTGTTTTTATTCAAATGCCAATATTAATCGGCTTCTACCATGCAATTAGTCGAATGAATAACACACCAGAAATTAACTTGGGTGATTTCTTAGGCCTTACATTAGCGGAACCAAGTATTTTCTTAGCAATTCTTGCAGGAGTAATGCAATTCATCGTTCTGCGTACAGGTCCAGCAATGGATAATCCGCAAATGAAAATAATGATGTATATTATGCCGTTTATGATTATGGGATTTGGTATTGCTTTACCTTCAGCTCTAACATTGTATTGGGTTATCGGAAATATTATCTCTATTATTCAAAATTTATTCATTTATAAACCTTGGAACAAGCGAAAAACAGAACCTGTTAAATCGGGAGGGGCAAAAAAATGAATCAGATTACGCAAACTGCACCTACAAAAGAAGAAGCTATAAATATTGCACTTGATAAGCTTGGAGTTTCGAGAGAAGATGTGTCAATTACAGTAGTGGAAAAAGGTAAAAAAGGTTTTCTGGGATTTGGAGTAAAACCTGCAGTTGTTGAAGTAACTGTTTTAGAGAAAGAAGAAATAGTCGATGTAGCTTCCGAGCAACAAGAAGTTCAAAGAGTAGAAGTAGATGAGATGAACGATTTAGAAAAAGTAGTCGAAGTAGAATCAACACCACTACTTTCAGTAGAGAAAGCAGATCATCTAAAGGACACAAATGATGTAGCTGTAAAAGAAACCATTCAATATATTAATGAAATAGCTAAAGAGATGAAAATTGATGATTTAGTAATAACTGAGAAAAAAGAAGGGAAGTTTGTTCACCTTCACTTAAATAGCGAGAAAGCAGCTCTACTAATTGGAAAGCGTGGACAAACATTGAATGCGTTAGAAAATTTATCTCAGCTAGTCGCGAATAAGTTTTCTCATTCATTTATTATTATTAAGTTGGATGTTGGAAATTACCGTGAGCGTAGACAAGAATCATTAGAACAACTTGCTGAAAGAATGGCGGACAAGGCTGTCCGTACTGGTAATAAAGTAGAGTTTGAACCAATGTCTTCTTTTGAAAGAAAGATAATTCATAATGCATTGTCTGTTCGAGTGGATATTGAGACGTACTCGGTAGGTACAGATCCAAATCGTTATTTAGTTATTGAATCAATAAAATAAAGTAAACGGATTTTAGCTATTTATTAGCTGAAATCCGTTTCTTACTTTTAAGAACGATCGTTAAGTAGCTACTACTTTTTGTTCAGATAAATAAAAGCTTCTATACTTCTGATTTTATATAATTTATGTTATTGTTATATGTTAGATAGTCATGTTCGTTTTAGTTATACACATGTGGATAACTAAAAAATTGTAAGGAGGTGGACACTTGTGGAATTTGATACAATAGCTGCTATTTCTACTCCTCTTGGAGAAGGAGCAATTGCAATAGTAAGACTTAGTGGAACTAGTGCAGTAGCAATAGCAAACAAAGTTTTTCGGTCACCAAATGGAAAAGATTTATTTACCCAAGCTTCTCATACGATACACTATGGACATTTAGTGGATCCCAGAACTAATGAGGTAGTAGAAGAAGTAATGTTATCCTTAATGAAAGGACCAAAAACTTTTACTAGAGAAGATGTAGTAGAGATAAATTGTCATGGTGGACTTGTATCAGTTAATCGTGTTCTACAACTAGTATTAATAAATGGTGCGCGACTTGCAGAACCTGGGGAGTTTACAAAACGTGCATTTCTAAATGGAAGAATTGATTTATCACAAGCTGAAGCAGTTATGGATTTAATAAGAGCAAAAACAGATAAGGCGATGAATGTTGCTTTAGGGCAAATGGATGGCCGATTATCTAGACTTATTAAAACTTTGAGGCAAGCACTACTTGAGACATTAGCGCAAGTTGAAGTGAATATTGATTATCCAGAGTACGATGATGTAGAAGAAATGACCATCCCACTAATGATAGAGAAAGGTTCTTGGGTGAGGGAAGAAATTGAAAAATTATTACTTACTTCATCTCAAGGGAAAATACTAAGGGAAGGCCTTTCCACTGCAATAATTGGAAGACCTAATGTAGGAAAATCATCTCTATTAAATAGTTTAATTCAAGAAAATAAAGCAATTGTTACAGATATAGCAGGAACTACAAGGGATATTATAGAAGAATATGTAAATGTACGTGGAGTTCCTTTAAAATTAGTGGATACAGCTGGAATTCGCGAAACTGAGGACATTGTAGAACGGATTGGAGTCGAGAAGTCACGACAGGTATTAAAAGAAGCAGATCTGATTCTACTTGTATTAAATAACGCAGAGCAGCTGACAGAAGAAGACCGAAGACTGTTTGAAGCAATCGAAGGTATGGATTACATTGTTATTATAAATAAAACTGATTTACCAAATAAATTGGATTATGACGAAGTAAAACAATTATCCGGAGATAAAAGATTAGTCACGACTTCATTACTACTAGAAGAAGGAGTCGACGAATTAGAAGAAGCAATTGCATCTTTATTCTTTGAAGGTTCCATTGAAGCATCCGATTTAACCTATGTTTCAAATGCACGCCATATATCGTTATTGCATTTAGCGAAAGCAACAATAACGGATGCAATAGAAGCAGCATATATCGGAGTGCCAGTCGACATGATTCAAATAGATGTGACTAGAACCTGGGAAATATTAGGTGAAATTATTGGAGATACAATAGAAGAAAGCTTAATTGATCAGTTATTTTCACAATTTTGTTTAGGAAAATAAAAAATGAGAGGAAGTTACGAACATGCCAAACTTTGAAGCAGGCAAGTTCGATGTGATTGTTGTTGGAGCAGGACATGCAGGAGTGGAAGCGGCACTAGCATCAGCTAAAATGGGCGCAAAAACGCTTGTTTTGACAATTAATCTTGATATGATTGCATTTATGCCATGTAATCCATCCATCGGAGGGCCAGCTAAAGGAATTGTTGTGCGTGAAATTGACGCATTAGGCGGTGCCATGGGGAAAGTAATTGATAAAACACATATTCAAATGAGAATGCTGAACACAGGGAAAGGTCCTGCTGTTCGAGCACTTCGCGCGCAAGCGGATAAAGTATTATATCAACATGAAATGAAGCGTTTGTTAGAAGAGCAAGAAAACTTAACAATCCATCAAGCTGTAGTAGAAGAATTACTTGTTGAAGACGAAAAAATTGTAGGACTCGTTACACAAGTAGGGGCTATATATAGAGCTGATGCTGTAGTCATTACAACAGGTACATTCTTACGTGGGGAAATTATTATTGGAGACCTGAAGTATTCAAGTGGTCCAAATAATCAACAACCATCGATTAAATTAGCAGATAGTATTCGTAACTTAGGATTTGACCTAGTGCGGTTTAAAACAGGTACTCCTCCACGTGTTAATAGTAAAACAGTGGATTATAGTAAAACAGAAATCCAACCTGGAGATGATGTTCCAAGAGCATTCAGTTTTGAAACAACTGAATTTATCATGGATCAATTACCATGTTGGTTAACATATACAACGGAAACAACTCATCAAATTATTAACGAAAATTTACACCTATCTCCTATGTATTCAGGTATGATTAAAGGAACTGGACCAAGATACTGTCCTTCCATCGAAGATAAAATAGTGCGTTTTAGTGATAAACCTCGCCATCAAATCTTCCTAGAACCAGAAGGAAGAAACACAAGAGAAGTATACGTTCAAGGACTTTCAACTAGTCTTCCAGAGCATGTACAACGTCGCCTGATTGCTTCTGTTCCAGGTCTTGAAAAAGCAGAGATGATGCGAGCTGGTTATGCAATCGAGTATGATGCAATGGTTCCAACGCAACTTTGGCCGACTCTTGAAACGAAAAAAGTTAAAAATCTTTATACAGCAGGACAAATTAACGGAACTTCTGGATATGAAGAGGCTGCTGGTCAAGGATTAATGGCAGGTATTAACGCAGCGTTACGAGTACTCAAAAAAGAAGAAAAAGTATTAAGTAGATCAGATGCGTACATTGGAGTATTAATTGATGATCTAGTAACAAAAGGAACAAATGAACCATACCGTTTATTGACTTCCCGTGCAGAATATCGTTTGTTATTACGTCACGATAATGCTGATTTACGCCTTCTCGAAGTAGGGTATGAAATAGGGCTTGTTCCACAAGAACGTTATGAAAGATTTTTAGAGAAAAAACAACGAATTGAAGATGAATTAAAACGTCTTCGTTCTTTCATGATAAAACCAAATGAAGCAACACAAGCGCTAATTCGAAGTGTGGAAGGTAGCGAATTAAAAGATGGAATTCGTGCTGCAGACCTGCTTAAACGTACAGAAATGAACTACGATTTAGTTGTTCAACTAGCTCCTTCTGATGTAGAGTTAACGCTTGAAGAGAAGGAACAAATTGAAATTCAAGTAAAATATGAAGGGTATATTGAAAAATCTCTTCAGCAAGTAGAAAAACTTAAAAAAATGGAAGACAAAAAAATTCCTGATCAAATTGATTATAATGCGATCTCTGGAATTGCAACGGAAGCGAAACAGAAATTAATGGAAGTACGTCCGTTGTCGATTGCACAAGCATCACGTATTTCAGGAGTAAATCCAGCGGATATCTCTATTCTACTTATTTATATTGAACAAGGAAAAATAGCTAAAATTACTGGATAGTCTAAAATGATGAGGAGAACTACATGAACGAAGAACAATTTAAACAAGCCCTTCATGAAAAAGGAATGGACCTAACTAGTACACAGTTGCAACAATTTAAAAAATACTTTGAACTATTAGTTGAATGGAACGAAAAAATGAATTTGACTGCAATTACTGATGAAGCTTCTGTCTATTTAAAACATTTTTTTGATTCAATTAGTGCTTCTTTTTATGAGGATTTTACTGGCTCTTTCTCCGTATGTGATGTTGGAGCAGGAGCTGGTTTTCCAAGTATTCCATTGAAAATATGTTTTCCAAATTTAAAAGTTACGATAGTTGATTCATTGAATAAGAGGATTCAATTTTTAACCCATTTGAGCAAAGAATTACAATTAACTAATGTACATTTTGTTCATTCTCGTGCAGAAGATTTTGGACAAAATAAAGATTATAGAGAACAATATGATATTGTAACTGCAAGGGCTGTAGCAAGACTTTCTGTTTTATCTGAACTATGTGTTCCTCTAGTAAAAGTAGGAGGAAGATTCATAGCAATGAAAGCTGCTAGCGCTTCAGATGAGTTAAAAGATGCTAAAAAAGCACTAAATATTTTAGGTTCTGAAAAAAGTGCAGAATATTCTTTTCTTTTACCTATTGAAAACAGTGAAAGAACGTTATATGTCTTTTCTAAAACAAAAAGCACACCGAAAAGATACCCTCGAAAACCAGGTATTCCAAATAAAACACCTATTATTTAATGAGGAACGTTCCACGTGAAACATTATAGTATTGTCTTCTTTATCGTGAATATGAAGTATAAAGAGTTTCTAAAAGGTGGTGCTTGTTAGATGAAAAGTCCTTTTTCACGTTTTTTCGGAAGTTCTGAAAAGCAAGGACAAGATGAAATTGTGGAGACTACACAAAATCATTTAGAAGAAGTAGTTAATGTGGCGATAGAAAAAATAGTGCCTAATAGATATCAACCGAGAACTGTTTTTGATGATGCAAAAATAGAAGAACTCGCACGCACTATTCATACGCATGGTGTAATTCAACCTATCGTCATTCGTAAAATGGACGATGAAAAATACGAGATAATTGCTGGAGAACGTCGTTTCCGTGCGATGACTAAACTAAAATGGCCGGAAGTACCAGCAATAATTCGTAATTTGAGTGATAAAGAAACAGCTTCTATTGCATTAATTGAAAATTTACAACGTGAAGAGTTAACAGCTATCGAAGAGGCAGTTGCTTATCAAAAGTTATTAAAACTACACGAACTAACGCAAGAAGCGTTAGCTCAACGACTTGGTAAAGGGCAATCGACTGTTGCAAATAAACTACGGTTGTTAAAATTACCTGATGAAGTCCAGGATTCAATTTTGAAAAAACAACTGTCAGAAAGACATGCACGTGCACTAATGCAAATTAAGGAAAAAGAAGCACAAATAAAGTTGATGAATATGTCCATAGAGTATCACTGGAATGTAAAACAGTTAGAAGATAAAGTGGAGGAGATATTAAACCCTCCAACTAAAGATGAAAAGAAATTAGTAAAACCAAAAAGAAAAGCAGTTAGTAAGGATGTAAGAATTGCATTAAATACTATAAAGCAATCTTTATCTATGGTTACGAAAAGTGGAATAAATATTAAGACTGAAGAAGAAGATACGGAAGAATTCTATCAAATTACCGTAAGAATACCTAAAAAGAAATCATAATATTATATTTTAATGAAGGGGCTGTCCAATAAGCCCATAAATTGAAGCAGGTGTAGAAAAAAGAGTCTTTTTCTACACCTGTTTTTTTGTATACTATTTTTTGTAGGCAATTGATTGCAGTGAAAGACGGCGACTCCCGCGGAAAGCGTCCGTCTGGAACGGAAATCAATACATTTGAAAAGGGACCATCTCTCAGTAAATGTGTGACTTTAGGGACAGCACCTTTTTTTTGTAACAATAATAACATTCATTTTTCTGTAAAGTTTGATAGAATGGAATAGAGTTAATAAATTTTGATGAAAGAGGTGCAAGAGTGGGAAGAATTATTGCAATAGCCAACCAAAAAGGTGGTGTAGGCAAGACAACTACATCCGTTAACTTAAGTGCCTGCCTTGCATACTTAGGGAAGAAAGTATTGCTTGTTGATATAGATCCACAAGGAAATGCTTCTAGTGGTGTAGGGGTAAATAAAGGTGATGTAAACCAATGTATTTATGATGTATTAATAGATGATGTAAGTGTAATAGAAACTATTCAAGAGACAAAAGTAGAAAACTTATATATTGTTCCAGCTACCATTTCGTTAGCAGGCGCAGAAATAGAGCTAGTTTCTACAATTTCACGTGAAGTTCGTTTAAAAAAAGCATTACAAGAAGTTCAAAGTCAGTACGACTATATTATTATTGATTGTCCCCCATCACTTGGCTTATTAACGATTAATTCACTAACAGCTTCAGATGCGATCATTATTCCAGTGCAATGTGAATTCTATGCTTTAGAAGGTTTAAGCCAACTATTAAGTACTGTTAGACTTGTTCAAAAACACTTAAATAAGAACCTCGAAATTGATGGAGTTTTATTAACAATGTTTGATGCTCGAACTAATTTAGGCATTCAAGTAATCGATGAAGTAAAAAAATATTTCCAAGATAAAGTGTATAAAACAATTATTCCGAGAAATGTTCGTCTAAGTGAAGCACCAAGTCATGGTGAACCAATTATTATTTACGATCCGAAGTCTAGAGGAGCCGAAGTATACTTAGAACTAGCAAGGGAAGTGATTCGACATGGCTAAAGGATTAGGAAAAGGTATTAATGCACTTTTTCCAGGGGAAGATTCGGTACAAGAAGAGAAAGTGGAACATATTAGTTTAACCGATATTAAACCAAACCCTTTTCAACCGAGAAAGATTTTTGATGAAGAGGCGATGAAAGACCTTTCTGAATCTATTAAAGAACACGGGGTATTACAGCCTATTATTGTTCGAAAAAAGGGTTCGAAATATGAAATAGTAGTTGGTGAGAGAAGGTTTAGAGCCTCTCAAAAGGTTAGTTTGGATCTAATTCCTGCTGTCATTCGTGAATTTAATGATCAGCAAATGATGGAATTAGCTATTTTAGAAAATTTACAACGGGAAGATTTAACACCAATTGAAGAAGCAGAAGCATATCAAAATTTAATGGAACATTTAAATTTAACACAAGAGCAGCTTGCATTTAGATTAGGAAAGAGTCGTCCACATATTGCTAATCATCTTCGGTTACTAACTTTGCCAGAAGTTGTTAAAAAAGCAGTTTCTAATGGAGTTTTATCCATGGGACATGGAAAGGCGTTACTTGGATTAAAAAAGAAAAAAACAATTCCTTTAATTATGCAAAAAACAATTAAAGAAAATTTAAATGTCCGTCAACTAGAAGCTTTAGTCCAACGATTAAACGAAAATGTTCCACGTGAAACAAAAAAAGAAGAAAAAGATATTTTTACAATTGAAAAAGAATCTGAATTAAGAGATTTATTTGGCACAGCCGTCTCTATTACTAAAAATAAAGAAAAAAATAAAGGTAAAATTGAAATTGAATTTTACTCTAATGATGATTTGGAGAGAATTTTAAAATTATTAGAAGATTAAACCAACCTATTTCTAGGGTTCCTAGGAATAGGTTGTATTTTTACAATTGGAATGAGGATTAGAGATGGTATTGTTAGGTACACTTGTGAATGCAATATTAATAGTTGTCGGATCGATTATTGGGAGACTTTTAAAAGGGATCCCAGAGAACATGAAACAAACTGTTATGTACGCAATTGGTATTGCAGTAATAGTATTAGGAATTCAAATGGGAATAGAAAGTAAAAAATTTGTACTAGTTATTGTTTGTCTCGTATTTGGAGGAGTAATTGGAGAATGGATTGATCTAGATAAATGGCTAAATAGGCTAGGTCAATTCGTAGAAAGTAAGTTTGACACTAAAAAGCAAGGTGGTAGCATTGCACAAGGGTTTGTTACAGGAACACTAATATTTGTTATTGGAGCAATGGGAGTAATAGGAGCACTAAATGGCGGCCTTCAAAATGATCATGAGTTGTTAATTAGTAAAGGAATAATAGATGGATTCACATCTATTATACTTGCAGCAACTTTAGGGATAGGAGTTTTATTGTCAGCAATTCCAGTATTTATTTATCAAGGTTTGATAGCCCTATTTGCAACACAAATTACAAAGTTAATACCAGAAGCTGCACTTGAATTATTTCTGCAAGAAATGACAGCTACTGGTGGAATTATGATTATAGCAATTGGTTTAAACTTATTGGGCTTAACGAAAATTAGAGTTGCTAATCTTTTACCAAGTTTAGTTGTTGTAGGTGTCGCTGTTGCGATTATTTATAACTTTTAAATTGTAGCGATGCCAAGCTAAGAGAAGTGAACGCGAAATTACTTTCCCCATTTCGAATGTTAAATGGAGACGTGTACTTTGCAACACATTATACTCCATAAAACCACCAATATTAACAATTGCTTTAATAGATACTTCCCCAATTGGAGGTAACTCCTTTTTAACTGCTTTACCTGGATAAAGTGGGCCAGGGTGTACAATAATTTGTCCAATATTGTTAGCATTTCCTAAACATGCATCAATGGCAATAATATAAGGCCTTTCTGGAGAATTAAGAAGTGCTTTTGTTGTTTCCTCCAAATTTAAAGCGTGCAACGGTGTGTCTAAAGTACCGACAATTTCGAATGGAAAAGAAACGAGTTGAGTTAAAAAAGAACCTGTCATTGGTCCAAGTGCGTCTCCAGTAGAGCGATCTGTTCCAATACAACAAAAAACAAGATTGGGATGATCAAAAGGAATTTGCTCTAAAAAAAAGTTACTTAATCGCCAAATAACACCTGTTTCTTTATAATAGATAGTAGATGTAGGTTGAACTGTAGTAGCTTGAGTATTCATACATAAGCTCGCTTTCTTTTTAGCATAGTATATGCATCTGTGAAATTATTTATTCAGTGAGGGTGATAAGGAATCTATGAACAAAATATTAGAAGGAATACAAAAATTCTTTTTTAACGAAGCGACTTGGATAGCATTAGGAAAGACTTCTCTAAAAATAGTCGTTATTTTATTACTTACAGGGATTCTTGTAAAAGTTGGTGGGCGGGTAATCGAAAAAGTCTTTTTAATGAGACAAAGAAGCCCGTTAGCATATTCAGAGAGAAGACAAAATACACTTTTGAAATTGATACAAAATATTTTGACATATGTTGTGTACTTCACAGCTATTATAACTATCTTATCAACGCTTGGTATAAATGTAGCTGGTCTATTAGCCGGTGCTGGGATTTTAGGATTGGCAGTTGGTTTTGGAGCGCAAAGTTTAGTAAAAGATGTAATTACCGGTTTCTTCATTGTCTTTGAAGATCAGTTTGCTGTAGGGGATCAAGTACAAATTGGGCAGGCTATAGGAGCAGTGGAGGAAATAGGACTTCGCACGACAAAAGTGAAGAGTTACACAGGAGAACTTCATATCATTCCAAATGGGAATATTGCGGAGGTTATTAATTACTCCATTCATAATTCGCTCGCTTTAATCGATGTTAGTGTCTCTTATGAATCGGATATCCCCGTAGTTGAAAAACTAATAGAAGGATATTTGAAAGATTTATCAATTAAATATGAAGAACTTGTAAAGGATCCCGTTTTACTTGGAGTGCAAACCTTAGCTGCATCTGAAATAGTTTTGCGAGTAGTGGCGGAAACAAAGCCAATGCAACAACATGGGGTAGCGAGGAATATTCGTAGAGATTTGAAAGAGTTCTTAGAGGAAAATGACATTGAAATTCCTTATCCGAAGATGGTTGTATACCAAAGTAAATAATAAGTAGGTGAATGAAGTGGGAAGCAAGCAATTTCAACTAAATGATATCGTTGAAATGAAAAAACAACATCCATGTGGCACGAATGCATGGAAAATTATTCGTATGGGAGCCGACATTCGTATAAAATGCGAGGGGTGTCAGCATAGTGTAATGATTCCTAGAAATGAATTTGAAAAGAAGATGAAAAAGCTATTAGTTCAAGCAAATCCTGAGCAAGGATAGACTTTTATACGTAAAATCAATATAATGAACAGGTTATATAGAAAGAAAATGCTTTAAAAAATTGAAGGGTTGTGACATATATGGCTTTAACGGCAGGGATTGTAGGATTACCAAATGTAGGGAAATCCACATTGTTTAATGCAATAACAAAAGCAGGTGCACTTGCTGCAAACTATCCGTTCGCTACAATCGATCCAAACGTAGGAATTGTTGAAGTTCCTGACGCTCGTTTAGATAAATTAACTGAGTTAGTTGTACCAAAGAAAACAGTTCCAACTGCATTTGAATTTACAGATATTGCAGGAATTGTAGAAGGTGCAAGTAAAGGAGAAGGTCTTGGAAACAAGTTCTTAGCTCATATTCGAGAAGTAGATGCAATCTGCCAAGTAGTACGATGCTTTAATGATGAAAATATTACCCATGTATCTGGTAAGGTAGATCCAATTTCAGATATTGAAGTAATTAATCTAGAGTTAATCTTAGCCGATTTAGAAAGCGTAGATAAACGTTTAGCACGTGTAGTAAAAATGGCTAAACAAAAAGATAAAGATGCAATGGTAGAAGAACCTATTCTTACTCGTTTAAAAGAAGCTTTTGAAGAGGGTAAATCCGGTCGTTCTGTCGACTTTACAGAAGAAGAGTTACGTGTAGTAAAAGGCCTTCATTTATTAACAGTAAAACCAATGCTCTACGTTGCGAATGTGTCGGAAGATGATATTATGGCTTCGGAAGAAAATGAATATGTACAAAAAGTACGTGCATTTGCTGCAGAAGAAGGGGCACAAGTAATTGTTGTTTGTGCGAAAATCGAAGAAGAAATGGCTGCACTTGAAGATGAAGAAAAACAGATGTTCTTAGAAGAATTAGGAATAGAAGAGTCTGGATTAGATCAACTTATTAAAGCATCTTATTCATTACTTGGACTTGCTACTTACTTTACAGCTGGTGTACAAGAAGTAAGAGCTTGGACATTCCGTAAAGGGATGAAAGCACCTCAATGTGCAGGAGTAATTCACTCTGATTTTGAAAAAGGATTTATCCGAGCAGAAACAGTTGCATATGATGATTTAGTAGCTACTGGATCTATGACAGCTGCAAAAGAAGCAGGTAAAGTTCGATTAGAAGGAAAAGAATACATTGTACAAGATGGCGACGTTATGTTGTTCCGTTTTAACGTATAAGTTCTGTTAAATTAGGCTGTTGTTTTTTAGAAACATATATTTTGTGACGAAATCCGTGCGACACCTTCGAAAAAACTAGTCGCCAAGTCACCGCAACGAGTTTATAGGAACAAATCCTAAGTTTGCGACATTCATATGTAGCAACGGATTCGTGTCCAACATACTGTTGCCCCAAGGAGGCTTGGCAGTTTGTCCGCGAAAAGCAAGCGGTTCTTCGTCAGATAATATATGATCTTTAACAGTGCCAATATATAAAAACATCAGATTTGCAATTTTGCGAACCTGATGTTTTTTCATATTATTTCATAACGTATAATTTTGGTTTAACGGGATCATCCTTGATTAATATGTTGGGCGGGTATTTTCTTAAATCTTTATACATTGCAAAATCTCCTGCTGCACCAGCAATCAGCCAAGCTCCTAAAAGTACAAGCATAGGTGATTGGATGGAGTACCCAATAATTACTGGGAGTACACCAGTTGTCCAAAAAGGTAGTAGTAATGCTTTTTTCATAGCTCTATTAGGCAAAGGGATAGAAGTAGTTGCATATGCAATCCCCATTTTAAGATTTACTCCGTAGTTCATGCTACTCCAGGGAACTTTTCCAAAGAACCAAAACCCAACTAGATGAAAACATTCATGCAAAATAATAAGTAGTACATACCCGAAGAATAATAATAGTAAATCCACGAATGAAAAAGTTATTTGAAAGCTACCGTACAAGGATATATAAATGATCATTCCAATAATGGAAAATGAAAAAGTCATAATTAAGCTTGACCAAGCCACTTTTTTTAAATCAATTTCAATGACAGATAAGATATCTTCCTGTTCATAGTTTTCCATGAATAATCCCTCCAATATAATAAATATACATGAATTAACTTAATATAACACTCTGTTCTTGATACATAGATTATTATATGGTACAATTCATTGATGTGAGTAATATAATTACTTGCTCCTTGTCGGCTTTTCATAGTCGGCCAAAGACCATAGGGAGGTGTAAATAGATGAGAAAGTACGAATTAATGTACATTATTCAACCAGCAATTGAAGAAGATGCTAAGAAAGCTTTAGTTGAGCGTTTCCAAGAAATCTTAACTTCAAATGGTGCAGAAATCATCGAAGCAAAAGAGTGGGGTAAACGCCGCTTAGCTTACGAAATCAATGACTTGCGTGAAGGTTTCTACCAAATCGTTAAAGTAAACGCTGATTCAAAAGCAATCGATGAGTATACACGTTTAGCTAACATCAATGAAGACATTATCCGTCACATTGCTGTTCGTATCGACGATATTAAAGTTAAAGCAAAAAAATAAAAATGACTAACAAAGCTGAACGAGGGAGGTTAAATACTGATGATTAACCGTGTCGTATTAGTTGGAAGACTAACAAAAGATCCGGAACTTCGCTACACGCCAAGTGGTGTTGCAATGGCAAGATTTACACTAGCTGTAAATCGCACATTCTCCAACCAACAAGGCGAAAGAGAAGCTGATTTTATCAACTGTGTCGTTTGGAGAAAGCAAGCTGAAAACACAGCTAACTTTTTGAAAAAAGGAAGTTTAGCAGGTGTTGAAGGGCGTATTCAAACGGGTAGTTATGAAGGACAAGATGGGAAACGTGTTTATACGACAGATGTTGTTGCAGACAGCGTTCAGTTCCTAGAACCACGTAGTAGCTCTGGTGACCGAAGCCAAGGTGGACAAACACCATCATTTGGCGGCGGTGGACAGCAGCAAAACTCATATCCGACATATCAGCAAAACCAACCAATGAATCAGCAAAATTATACACGTGTAGATGAAGATCCTTTTGCAAATAGTAGTGGACCAATCGAAGTATCGGATGACGACCTACCGTTTTAAAAGAATCACACGCATGTTTACTTTAATCGAAAAGGAGGCAACCTATTATGGCACCACGTCGCGGAGGCAAAAGACGTCGTAAAGTTTGTTACTTCACAGCAAACAACATTGCACACATCGATTATAAAGATGTAGATTTGTTGAAAAAATTCGTGTCAGAACGTGGAAAAATTCTTCCACGTCGTGTGACAGGAACAAGCGCGAAGTACCAACGTAAGTTAACACGAGCTATTAAAGTATCTCGTATCATGGCTTTACTTCCATTCTCTTCTGAAGAGAGATAAGTATAAATTGAAAGGACCGGGAAACCGGTCTTTTTTTGTTCCTCTTTTATATATAGGCGCTGTTAAATTAAGCCGTTGTTTTTTGGAAGAATATATTTTGTGACGAAAATCCGCGAGACTCCTGTGGTAAAACGGGGTGTTAAGACCCCCAAGCGGGCTTGTAGGAACAAATCCTGTTACCCCAAGGAGGCTTGGCAGTTCGTCCGCGGAAAGTGAGCGAATTTTACTCCATAAAAACATGACTGTTTAACAGAGCATTTATATAAAATACCAATGACCAATAGAAGGAATTTTAGTTGTAGTAGGAAATCTGTTACAATGGATAGATGATTACAACAAAGGAAGGTCCTTTATGCCAAAAAATAAAACAAACAATATAACATATGGATCCATGATGATTGCACTATTTGCTATTCTATTAGGCCTGACTTTCTATATACCATTTGTAGGTTTTATAACAGCTTTTATAGTGCTATTACCGATTGCTTGGTATAGTGCAAATTTTGAAAGAAAACAAGCTATTCTTGTAACTACCATTTCAATAATAATCTCTTTTATTATTGGAAATATTGGTGGTTTAATATTTGGACTCCTAATTGCTCCGCTTGGATTTATAATAGGAGACTCCATTCGAGGTAATAAGTCAAAGCTATATATGTTAATGGCTTCCACGATTTTTATATTATTCATGACGGCAGTTCAATACATAATTTCAATTTTAGTATTAAATATTAATGTTTTGGAGCAATTTTTAGAGAGCGTTGAAATATACTACGAACGACTAGGGAATATGATGTCCTCGGTAGGACAGTTGCCAGAAAATTACGATGCAATGGTTAATAAAAGCTTACAGCTTATTGAAGCAATTATGCCTACTTACTTTATTGGTGGAGCATTTATATTAGCTTTTATTTACTTAATCATTAATTTACCTTTGTTGAAGAAGCTTAAATTAGACGTGCCGAAGTTTTCAAAATTCGTGGATTTTAGACTTCCAAAAGCGGTATTATGGTATTATTTAATCGTATCCGTTATCACATTGATTGTGTCATTTGAAATAGGAACTTTTGGTTATTTACTCTTTGTAAATGCAGCTTTGATTTTAAGAACTCTTTTGTTTTTACAAGGGGTTTCGCTTATTCACTATTATTTTTATGTGCGAGGATGGCCAAAATCGGCTGCTATTCTGGCAACATTTTTGGCAGTTCCACTCTATACGTTTACAATAATACTTGGTGTGTTAGATTTAGGATTTAACTTACGAGGATTTTTAAAAGACAGGTACAAAAAATAAGGAGCTGATCAAGTGGCGTCTTTTTTTAGAAAACGACCAAATCGATATCCACTCGTTTTATTTATGCTCCTTGGTGGGGTTGCGTCTTATTTACTTCTTTCGAACAATGTTTTAGTTGGATCGTTATTTCCTCTGTTGGTTATTGGAGTATCCATATATGGATGGAAGCTAGAACAGCGCGTATATGAAGAAACAGAAAAGCATATCGAAACTCTTTCTTACCGAATGAAAAAAGTAGGCGAAGAAGCTCTGTTAGAGATGCCTATTGGAATTATATTAATAAATGATCAATATATCATTGAATGGGCAAATCCATATATGATGCAAAAGCTTCCATTCGATACCATTATTGGTGAGGAGCTTGTTTCTATATCTAAAGATTTTCAGCAACTTTTAAAGCAAGAGGATTCAAAGGAATTGGTTATATCCCTGGATGATAATAACTATAAAGTGTTCTACAAGGCGGAGGAAAAGCTACTTTACTTTTTCGACATAACGGAACAAGTAGAGATGGAGTCTTTATACTACGGTGATCGAACGGTAATTAGTGTGCTTTTTATTGATAATTACGATGAAATAGCACAAGGCATGGATGACCAAACACGTGGTCAGTTAAACAGTATCGTGACATCCTGTGTGAATAATTGGGGTGCGAAGTATGGAATATACGTGAAAAGAATTTCTTCCGATCGCTTTTTAGCGGTATATAATGAGTCTATTTTAGTTGAACTAGAGAAAAATAAATTTTCCATTCTAGACGATATAAGAGAAACAACTTCCAAATTTGGATTTTCTTTAACGTTAAGTGTTGGAGTAGGTGTTGGTTCTACTTCACTTGTTGAACTTGGAGAGTTAGCGCAGTCTAGCCTAGATTTAGTATTAGGTCGAGGCGGTGATCAAGTTGCTATAAAACAGCCAAATGGAAAGGTGAAGTTTTATGGTGGAAAGACAAATCCAGTTGAAAAACGAACTCGTGTTAGAGCAAGGGTTATCTCACATGCACTTCGAGATTTAATACAAGATAGCGATAAAGTATTTGTAATGGGACATAGAATGCCAGATATGGATGCTATAGGTTCTGCTGTCGGAGTGAGAAAAATGGCGGAGATGAACAAAGTTGAAGGCTACGTTGTTGTTGATTTTAATGAATTCGATAGTAGTGTGCTTCGACTAATGGATGAAATTAAAGAAAAGCCGGACCTATATAATCGTTTTATCAGTCCAGAAGAGGCTATAAATAAAATGACAGATAAAACGTTATTAGTTGTGGTGGATACACATAAACCTAGTTTAGTTATAGACGAGAAATTGCTTCAAAAAGCAGAAAAAATAGTTGTAATAGATCATCATCGACGGGGAGAAGAATTTATTTCAAATACAATGCTTGTGTATATGGAGCCATATGCATCATCTACTTCAGAACTTGTAACGGAATTAATCGAATATCAACCCAAAAATGAAAAAATATCCATGCTCGAAGCTACATCTATGCTTGCTGGGATAATAGTAGATACAAAAAGCTTTACGCTTCGAACAGGAGCCAGAACCTTTGAAGCAGCCTCTTATCTTCGGACACATGGTGCAGACACCATACTTGTTCAAAGTTTATTAAAAGAAGACCTAGACACATATATTGAGCGATCTAAAATCGTGCAGACTGTTGAATTCTTTAGAAAAGGAATTGCGATCGCTCAAGGAGAAGAGAGTATTTCATATAGCCAAGTACTACTTGCTCAAACCGCCGATATTTTATTAACAATGAGCAACGTCACTGCTTCATTTGTAATAGGGCGGAGAAGTGAATCTACAATAGGAATTAGTGCAAGATCGCTTGGGGATGTAAATGTACAGTTAGTAATGGAAAGGCTTAATGGCGGGGGGCATTTAACTAATGCGGCATGCCAATTAGAAAATAAAACAATAGAAGAAGCAATTACACTTTTAAAAGATGCCATAATGGAAATAATTGAAGGAGGAAATGCAGAATGAAAGTAGTATTCTTAAAAGACGTAAAAGGAAAAGGTAAAAAAGGAGAAATTAAAAACGTAGCAGATGGGTATGCACATAATTTCTTATTAAAAAATAACCTTGCAGTTGAGGCAAACGCTGCAGCAATTAGTGCATTAGAAGGACAAAAGAAAAAGTCCGAAAAAGAAGCTGCTGAAGAGTTAGCAGAAGCAAAAAAACTAAAAGAAGTACTAGAACAACTAACAGTTGAATTAAAAGCAAAATCAGGAAGTGATGGCCGTTTATTTGGTTCTGTCACTACAAAACAAATTGCAGGACAATTAGAAAAATCACATGGTATTAAGTTAGATAAACGTAAAATGGAATTAGACGATGCTATTCGTGCGTTAGGATATACGAATGTTCCAGTTAAACTTCATCATGAAGTAGTAGCGACACTAAAAGTTCATGTAACAGAAGAAGCGTAAGGAGAGAGGTCAATGAGCGATCCATTGTTGGACCGTGTGCCCCCACATAACCAAGAAGCTGAACAATCCGTCATTGGAGCAATATTTTTAGACCCGCAAGCATTAATAACAGCTGCGGAAATTGTCATGCCAGAGGACTTTTATCGAGTAGCTCATCAGAAAATATTCCAAACGATGCTACGACTAAGCGATCAAGGAAAAGCGATTGATGTAGTAACTGTTACAGAAGAGCTATCTTCCAAAAAAGAGTTAGAAGATGTAGGTGGTATTTCTTACATCAGTGAAATTGCAAATACAGTCCCTACGGCAGCGAATATTGGACATTATGCAAAGATAGTGGAAGAAAAATCGATATTACGTCGACTAATTCGAGTAGCTACAACAATCGTAGAAGATGGGTTTACTAGAGAAGATGAAGTAGAAGCCTTACTGTCAGAGGCTGAACGAAAAATGATGGAAGTTGCCAACAGAAAAAATGCTGGTGACTTTAAGCATATAAAAGATGTTTTGGTGGAAACATATGATAACATCGAAAAACTTCATACAAGAAAAGGCGATGTTACAGGTATTCCAACAGGGTTTCGTGATTTAGATAAAATTACTGCTGGCTTCCAGCGAAATGATTTAATCATTGTAGCCGCGCGTCCATCTGTAGGGAAAACAGCTTTTGCACTTAATGTTGCACAGAATGTGGCAACGAAGACGGATGAAAATGTAGCTATCTTTAGTTTGGAGATGGGTGCGGAGCAATTGGTCATGCGTATGCTTTGTGCTGAAGGGAACATCGATGCTCAAGTACTTCGAACGGGTTCTCTTACAACAGAAGATTGGCGTAAGCTTACAATGGCAATGGGTAGTTTATCAAATGCAGGTATTTTTATCGATGATACTCCTGGTATTCGAGTGAATGAAATTCGTGCGAAATGTCGCCGATTGAAGCAAGAACATGGACTTGGAATGATTTTAATTGATTATTTACAGCTCATTCAAGGGAGTGGTGGAAGTCAAGCAAATCGTCAACAAGAGGTATCTGAAATTTCTCGATCACTAAAAGGTTTGGCTCGTGAACTTAAAGTTCCAGTAATTGCACTCTCTCAGCTTTCACGTGGAGTGGAGCAACGTCAAGATAAAAGACCAATGATGTCCGATTTACGTGAATCTGGTTCTATTGAGCAAGATGCCGATATCGTATCGTTTTTGTACCGAGAAGATTACTATGATAAAGAAACTGAAAACCAAAATATGATTGAAATTATTATTGCAAAACAGCGTAATGGTCCTACTGGAACAGTGACGCTTGCATTTGTAAAAGAATTTAATAAATTTGTGAATATTGATTGGAGCCAACATCAAGCCCCACCAGCATCATAATACAAACACGAACATATTGATGTTTGCCACATTAATCGTTCGTGTTTTTAATTGTTATTGGTTGACTCAAAGCTTGGTGCTTGGTACAATTACACTGTTTGAATCAGGACATAAAATGTCTGACGGAGGTGTTGGCAATGCCATCAGTAGTAGTAGTAGGAACACAATGGGGAGACGAAGGTAAAGGGAAAATTACAGACTTTCTCTCTGAAAATTCTGAAGTAATCGCTCGTTATCAAGGCGGTAATAATGCAGGACATACCATTATTTTTGGAGGAGAAACATATAAACTTCACTTAATTCCTTCAGGGATTTTTTATAAGGACAAGATCTCAGTTATTGGAAATGGTATGGTAGTAGATCCAAGAGCTCTTGTGAAAGAATTAAAAGGTTTACATGATCGTGGAGTATCAACAGAAAATTTACGTATTTCCAATCGTGCACACGTAATTTTACCATATCACTTAAAACAAGATGAAGTGGAAGAAGCGCGTAGAGGTGCTAATAAAATTGGTACTACAGGTAAAGGAATTGGTCCAGCTTACATGGACAAGGCTGCACGTGTTGGTATTCGTATGGCAGATCTTCTTGATTACGAAGTATTTAAAGAAAAATTAGAGCGTAATTTAGAAGAAAAAAATAGAATGTTCGAGAAATTTTATGAAACAAAAGGATTTACTGTTGAAGAAATTTTAGAAGAGTTCTATGGCTACGGTAAAGAAATTGAAAAATATGTTACAGACACGTCAAAAGTATTAAATGATGCTTTAGATGAAGGCCGTCGCGTACTTTTTGAAGGTGCCCAAGGTGTTATGTTGGATATTGATCAAGGTACATATCCATTTGTTACATCTTCTAACCCTGTGGCTGGTGGAGTAACAATTGGTGCTGGTGTGGGACCAACGAAAATTTCGCATGTTGTTGGTGTTTGTAAAGCCTATACTTCTCGTGTTGGAGATGGTCCATTCCCAACGGAACTATTTGATGAAGTTGGAAATCAAATTCGTGAAGTTGGTAAAGAGTATGGGACAACTACAGGACGACCACGTCGTATAGGCTGGTTTGATACAGTTGTAATTAGACATGCTCGTCGCGTTAGTGGTTTAACTGATTTAACGGTTAACTCCATTGATGTTTTAACTGGTTTAGAAACAGTAAAAATTTGTACTGCGTACAAATACAAAGGTGAATTAATTACAGAATATCCAGCAAACCTTCGTACTCTTGCAGAATGTGAACCAGTATACGAAGAACTACCAGGCTGGAGTGAAGATATTACATCATGTAAAACACTAGATGAGCTTCCTGAGACAGCTCGTCACTATTTAGAGCGTATTTCACAGCTTACAGGTGTACCAATCTCTATTTTCTCAGTAGGACCTGATCGTACTCAAACAAATATTATCTCAAGTGTTTGGAGATAAATTAAGTTAATAAATAAAAACCGTCAAGAAATGAAACATTCTTGGCGGTTTTTTGTTATTTAATGACAAAAAAATTAATGTCATAGCAATATTAATCTTCTATTATTACAAATATAACAAAGACCATATGCAGACTTGTGTATAAAAAAAGGATATTTTGGTGAAAACTAAAACATTATAGAAACTAATACGAAACAGAAGTATTATATTTTACAAATTAGTAACGTTAATAGGAAATAATGGGACTTAAAATACATTTTGTTTACAAGATTGATTATTAGTACACTTACCCATTTCAAATATGTTAAATTTAATTTAAGTGACGTAAATAAAAAGTGAAATATTTTATTTGTTTTGGAAGGGGCTTTATCATGTTTTGGAAAAGAATGAATGAGGAACAAAAGCAACTAAATGTTTCTTCAAACAGAAAGTCAAATATGGTTAAAAAAGCAGCCGTATCAGTTTTACTAATTTCAAGTGTTTCTTTTAATATGGCTTTTGCTAATGAACGTGAAGATACTACGTTAAAAGAAATTTATCATATATATTCAAATGGGCAGTATATAGGTGCATTAGCTGATAAATCAGAAATGCAAGCAATAATTGATCAAAAAGTTAAAGATTCGAGCTCCCAGTATGAAAACCTCCCTTTAAAAGCAGGATCTAACTTATCAGTGGTATCGGAACAAGTTTTTACACCATCTACAAATGATGAGGCAACACTTCAAAAGCTGGATGAATTAATTGAAGTAGAAGCAACTGCATTTGCACTGTTGGTTAATGACGAGATGGCGGTCTACGTCAAAGACCTGGATGCTTATCAAGAAGTTATTCATAAACTAAAATTACATTTTGTTTCAGAAGAAGAGTTAAACGTACTGGAAGCTCAAAAGAGTTCTACTGAAGTTTTACCCGAATTAAAAGAAGGTGAAACACGTATTGCGGATTTAATTTTAAAACAAAAAGTATCTGGCGTTACAGTAGATGTGAACCCAAATAAGATTGTGTCACCGGACGACGCAGTTAAACTTCTACTAGATGGTACATTAGAACAAGAAACATATAAAGTAGCTGAAGGAGATGTATTGGGGACAGTTGCAAGTAAGTTTAATCTAACAACTTCTGAGCTTTTAGCGATTAATCCTGACATTACGGAGTCTAGTGTTTTGCAAATAGGTCAAGAGTTAAATGTAACGGTCTTAAAACCACTTATTAATGTAGAAGTTCATTATGAGAAAAAAGCTGTAGAAGAAATAAAACATACGAAAAAAGTAATAGAGATAGATGAGATGTATAAAGGTGATACAAAGGTAAAGCAAGAAGGTACTGACGGTAAAAAAGTAGCAACTTACTTAATACGTAAAGAAAATGGAATTCAAGTTGGCCAATCTGTTAAAGAAGAAACGATACTTGTTCAACCAACAGATCATATTGTGCTAAAAGGAACAAAAGTGATTCCTTCTCGTGGTTCTGGTGTATTTGCGTGGCCTGCTGAAGGTGGATATATATCTAGTAAAATGGGACACCGCTGGGGCCGACAGCATGAAGGAATAGATATTGCTCGTCCTAATGGATTTAATATTAAATCTGCTGATAACGGCACTGTTGTAGCTGCTGGATGGGATGGAACATATGGTAAACGAGTGATTATAGACCATAACAATGGCTACAAAACAACATATGCTCATCTTTCTTCTATAAGTGTGGATGTAGGAGATGTTGTACCTCAAGGTTCCAAAATAGGTGTAATGGGAAGTACTGGCCGTTCAACAGGCACTCACTTACATTTTGAAGTGGATAAAAACGGGGTAACGATTAATCCATTAACTGTGTTAGACTAATATTATGTTAGAGACGGTCACTTGTTTGGCTGTCTCTTTTTTATATAGTTTACATAATGTTCTAGACAGATTATTTACCTACATAAAATTTCCTGGGAAATAATTCGACAATCGTCGACTTTATGAATTCTATCATGTGCCTATTTCCTTTAAGGATGCATAGAGTCTAAAAGCATGATAGAGTAAATATATATTAATTGTTTCAAAAAAATTATATAAATAAAGGCTCTGTTATATTTTACTGATGTGTTTTAGCATATAATTTGCGGTAGAATTCGCGCAGACTCCTGCGGAAAAGGAATCGGATTCTACCAAATAACAACAATGTAGTTTAACAGCTTCTAAATAAAAGATAGACTATGAGTGCGAAAGGGGTTCTATACATGAGTAAAAAAATATTAGTAGTAGATGATGAGAAGCCAATTGCAGATATACTTCAATTTAATTTGAAAAAAGAAGGATATCAAGTGTTTTGTGCCTATGACGGCGATGAAGCTTTGAAAAAGGTAGAAGAAGTACAGCCTGATTTAATGTTATTAGATATCATGCTTCCAAATCGAGATGGTATGGAAGTTTGTAGAGAAATTCGCAAGAGATACGACTTTCCAATTATTATGCTTACAGCAAAAGATTCGGAGATCGATAAAGTACTTGGTTTGGAACTTGGAGCAGATGATTATGTAACGAAACCATTTAGTACAAGAGAGTTAATAGCACGAGTGAAAGCAAACATGAGAAGACATCAAACATTACAAGAAGATGCTGAAGTGGTAACGAATGACATAACTATTGGGCCACTAACTATTCAGCCAGATGCATATTTAGTGTTAAAAAGAGATGAAACAATTGAATTGACTCATCGTGAATTTGAGCTATTACATTATTTATCGAAACATATAGGACAAGTCATGACACGTGAACATTTACTACAAACAGTATGGGGATACGACTATTTTGGGGATGTCCGAACAGTGGATGTAACAATACGTCGTTTACGTGAGAAGATTGAAGATAATCCTAGCCATCCTACTTGGATTGTAACTAGAAGAGGCGTTGGTTACTATTTACGGAATCCTGAACAGGAGTAAAAAGAATGCAAAAGGTTGGTTATTTTAAATCCATTCACGTAAAAATTGTGTTTATATATATATTATTAATAATAATTGCGATGCAAATTATTGGTTTATATTTTGTTCGAGGACTCGAGAAAACATTACGAGAAAACTTTCAAGAGTCTATTTCCGATCGTATAAGCTTATTGGAGTTTAGCGCGAGGGAAGAGATATTAAAAGTACGAAATGAGGAAGATGACGCAACTTTGGAGCAAAGCTTGCGTTCTATTTTGTCTGGTTTGAATTCTTCCGATATAAAAGAAGTTCGTGTTATCGATGCTAGAAATCAAATTCTAGCAACATCCGATATAAATAATCAATCGATTGTCGGACAGAGGTCAACCGATGAACTCGTGAGATTGTCGATAAGTGCAGAAACACCCTTTGATAACATTACACTTGATTCTGAAACTAGAAAACGCATATGGATTTTAGCAACACCAATTAAATCTCAAGGGGAAGTAATTGGTTCTTTATATATTGAATCCAATATAGAAAATGTATTTGGTCAAATGAATGAGATTAACCTAATACTTGCTGGTGGCACAGCCGTTGCACTTGTTATTACGATTGTACTTGGGATATTGATAGCGCAAACCATTACTCGTCCCATTTCCGATATGCGAAAACAAGCACAGGCTATGGCAAAAGGTAACTTCTCGCGTAAAGTACGTGTTTATGGAAACGATGAAATTGGGCAGCTAGCAATAGCTTTTAACCATTTAACAAATAGATTACAAGAAGCTCAATCTACAACAGAAGCAGAAAGAAGAAAGCTTGCATCTGTCCTTACTAATATGACAGATGGAGTTATTGCAACTGATCGGAAAGGTAGAGTAATTTTAATAAACGATCCTGCCGTAAGATTATTGCGTATTCCTCGCGAGATGGTATTAAATCGCCCAATCATATCGGTATTAGGTATTGATGCAGCGCATTCTTTTGAAGACTTAATTCATTCCAAAGAATCGATGACACTTGATTTTAGTACTCATGAACGACCTTTTATTTTGCGCGCAAACTTTTCTGTTATTCAAAAGGAAACAGGATTTGTAAACGGCTTAATAGCAGTTTTACATGACAATACGGAGCAAGAAAAGATTGATATGGAACGAAGAGAATTTGTTGCAAATGTTTCGCATGAACTGCGTACTCCACTTACGACGATGAGTAGTTATTTAGAAGCACTTGCCGAGGGTGCTTGGAAGGATGAAGAAATTGCACCATCATTTTTACAAGTAACACAAACCGAAACACAACGAATGATACGATTAGTAAATGATTTGCTTCAATTATCTAAAATGGATAGTAGAGATTATGATTTAAATCGCGATATTGTTAACTTTAATCAGTTTTTTAATCGAATTATAGATCGATTTGAACTATCTAAATCTGAGCATGTATCGTTCCAACGGATGTTTGCAGATACGCCCTATTATGTTGATATTGATACGGATAAATTAACACAAGTAATTGATAATATTATTTCAAATGCTATTAAATATTCGCCAGATGGTGGAAACATTCGTTTTGGACTTGTGGTAAAAGATAATTTACTGAAAGTCATGATCTCCGATGATGGAATGGGAATACCATCCGAAAATATAGACCGAATTTTTGATCGTTTCTACCGAGTGGATCGTGCAAGAGCAAGGTCGATGGGGGGAACTGGACTTGGTCTAGCAATTGCCCGGGAAATGATTGAGGCGCATGGAGGTACTATTTGGGCTGAAAGTGAAGAGGGTAATGGAACAACTGTATTTTTTACACTCGAAATTGAAATGGACGAGGAAGGTGAGTGGGATTGAAGTATATTGAACAAGTAAAATCAGTTATTTTACTCTTACTCATCCTACTTAGCCTTTCGCTGACTTTTACCATATGGACATATTCTCCATCTTATGACACGAATGAACCACCTATTGTAGACATTTCCATTGCGGAAAAAAAGAAAATTGAAGATGTGATAAAGCCATATCGATTAATACTTAGTCAAGAACACACGATAAATGGAACTATTAAAACTGTGAATATAGAAAGAGTATTAAATTCAATGAAAAGCTGGGAAATACAAACGGTAGAACTTCATAATAATAAAGTAAGTCCCAAACAAATAAACGAAATGATTAATACGCCTAATCGGGCTACTTTTTTCTATCAAGCAGAAGTTCCAATCGAAATCTTTGGTAGTATTTTTACTTTTGCCGATCATAATTTTCCGGATGCTTCCTTTAATCGTTTAGTGGTTGATTGGTCAGACTCATCCAATGGCATTAACTTGTATTTTCTTAATACGGTAAAACAAAAAGTGTATACTACCTCTGTCGAAAAGGTTGATAAGGAAGGTTTTACCGAACGCATCATTCAACAATCCGCTAGTATGCCAGTGTATAATGAAATAGAAAGACCAGGTAGATTATCTTTATATGTTTCAACAATTCCTGAGGATACAGTAAAGTATACGTATTATTTAGAGGAGATTGCACCAGAAAGGTTTAAAAACGCTCTGTTTAGTAACCCAAGTTTAGTACGTAGTAATCCGGTAGGTACTAGTCAACAAGAATATACAGATGATACTGCACTAATGAAAGTGGATTTTCTATATAAAAGGCTTAATTTTGTTAATCCAGCCTCTGAAAGTGAAAGTGCCATTGATCCTGCAGACCTCATTTTAAATAGTGTCAATTTCGTAAACGAACATAACGGATGGACAGATGATTACCGTTACAGTAAGATCAACGCGACAACAGCTCAACAAATTCATTATCAACTGCACTTTCTAGGGTTGCCTGTGTTTAGCAATGATACTGAAACGGAAATTATTCAAAATTGGGGTGTTAATCAAGTATATCGGTATACAAGACCGTACTACACGTTGAATGCACTACCTATCAAACCGAGAGATGTACAGTTGCCGTCAGGACAGGCGACATATGATTTACTCACTTCCATTCCTGAATTAAATGTATTATCGTCTGTTGACGAAATGGTTCCAGGGTATTATTTATCACGTGATGATAATCAGTCATTACTAACACTAGAACCATCTTGGTATTATTTAATAAATGGATCTTGGGTTCGCGTATCTCCAGATCTACTCGGAGGTGGCAAATTTGGATTGGAATAAAACAAAAACAATATTTATTATTGTATTTTCTATTCTAAACGTGTTTTTATTCTCTCTTTATTTAAATAGATATAATGAAGCCTCGGATGTTGTAGTTCCCAGGGATACACCTATTGAGGAACGACTAGTCTTAGATAATATAAAAGTTGAAAAAACAGAAGATATTATTCAAGAAGCTTCTTATGTTTCTGGTAGTGTTCATATATTTAGCACAGAAGAATTAGGACAATTAACGAATCAGACCGTAGAAGTGAAAGAAGACTATCAGCTAATAGGTACCTTTAAAGAACCACTTCTAATAACAGAGGAAAATACAATAGAAAAACTACTATCGGAAAATATTATTCGTGGATCTTCTTATGAATTGTGGAAAGTAGATGAAGAAAATCAGTCTGCTACATTATTTCAAACAGTAAATAATCGACTAGTTTATTATAATCAAAATGCAAAAGTCGTTGTTTACTGGAATGATGAACATGAAATTATTCGATATGAACAAACGATATTGGATAATTTAGAGGACTACAATGAGTCGAAAAAACTATTGCCTACTATGCAGGCGATTAATCTTTTATATTCCCGAACGTTAATAAAACCTGATTCTACGGTAAAAGAAATTAATTTGGGATACTCTACCCTAGCCCAACAGGCAGAAACGCAAGTATTTGCACCAACTTGGCATATTTTAGTAGAGCTTTCAAATGGAACAATAGAAGAACACTTTGTAAATGCAGTAGAAGGAAGAATTATTGAAATTCCCAAAAAAGAGGTAGAACAAGCAGTTGTAGAGTAAGGAGTTTTAACTATGAAGTTCAGTGTATTAGCTAGTGGAAGCAGTGGGAATGCAGTTTATGTGGAAAATGAAGAGCATTGCTTCCTAGTAGATGTAGGGCTAAGTGGCAAGAAAATGGAGCAACTTTTCCATGAAATTGACCGAGACATGAAAAAACTGTCAGGTATTTTTGTTACTCATGAGCATAGCGATCATATTAAAGGTCTAGGCGTGGTTGCAAGAAAGTATGGTATTCCTATTTATGCAAATGAAAAAACTTGGTTTGCCATGGATTCCCTTATTGGAAAAGTACCGGTAGAGCAGCGATTCCAATTTGATATGGAAACGGTTAAAACATTTGGTACAATGGATATCCAGTCCTTTGGAGTGTCTCACGATGCGGCAGATCCAATGTTTTATATCTTTCATGAAAATGGTCGCAAGCTTGTCCTGATTACAGATACAGGCTATGTAAGTGACCGAATGAAAGGCCATATAAAAGGAGCGGATTCGTTCGTCTTTGAAAGTAATCATGATGTCAGTATGCTTCAAATGGGACGCTATCCCTGGTCGGTAAAACGTAGAATATTAAGCGATGTAGGTCATGTGTCTAATGAAGATGCAGCTGTTGCAATGAGTGAAGTAATAGATTTAAAGAATACACATATTTATCTGTCGCATTTGAGTAAAGATAATAATATGAAGGATCTTGCAAGAATGAGTGTTACACAAACTCTACAATCGTGTGGGATAGTTGCGGGGGAGTATGTGCATCTACATGATACAGATGCCAATCATCCAACTGAGTTAGTCCTTGTCTAGTAAATGAAGTTCCAAAAGCTACTTATTAGCTTTTGGAACTTTTTTTTATTTAACTTTTAAATAATTTTCATTTAATTTTAATGTGAAATGGGTAAATTAAAGACACGAACATATT
The DNA here is from genome assembly GCF_038637725.1 of Psychrobacillus sp. FSL H8-0483. Classification (NCBI taxonomy): domain Bacteria; kingdom Bacillati; phylum Bacillota; class Bacilli; order Caryophanales; family Bacillaceae; genus Psychrobacillus; species Psychrobacillus sp. FSL H8-0483. Next base: position 4,106,856 of record NZ_CP152052.1, on the reverse strand, counting down.
GTTAAATGAAAGGGAGATGAACAATGGGCTATTATAATCCATACGAACCGCAAGAAGAACCAAAGAAAGAAAAGAAAAGGGGATTACCAGGATACTTCTTAAGCGCTTTAGCTGGTGTAATGGTCGGAGCACTTCTTGTATGGTTTCTAATACCATCTGTTGTAACAAATTTACCATCAGCTAAAACGGCGAAAAATGCAACAGAAACAAAACAGCTTTCAGTTGATATTACAACAGATGTTACGAGTGCAGTAGAAAAAGCATCGGCAGCAGTTGTTGGGGTTACAAATATTCAGTCCGTTACTAATTTTTGGAGTCGGTCACAATCAACACAAGAAGCTGGAACGGGTTCAGGAGTTATTTATAAAAAAGAAGGCGGAAAAGCTTTTGTTATTACAAATTATCATGTAATTGAAGGCGCAAAATCGTTAGAGGTAACATTAGTAGATGGAACAAAAGTACCAGCAAATCTCGTAGGAAGTGATATTTGGACGGACTTAGCAGTTCTAGAAATTGATGATACAGGAGTAGATACTGTCCTAGAGTTTGGTGATTCAGATGCATTAAAGCAAGGGGAGACAGTTATCGCAATTGGTAATCCGCTTGGTTTAGATTTCTATGGATCGGTTACAACAGGTGTGGTATCTGGTAAAGATCGTGCAATTCCAGTGGATCTTAACCAAGATGGTGTAGAAGATTGGCAAGCAGAAGTATTACAAACGGATGCAGCGATTAATCCAGGAAACAGTGGTGGTGCACTGATTAACTTAGCCGGACAGCTTATAGGAATAAACTCGATGAAAATTTCTGAAGCGACTGTAGAAGGAATTGGGCTTGCAATTCCCATCAATTCGGCAATTCCAGTTATTGAGGATTTAGAGGTTAACGGACAAGTAAATCGACCATCTATGGGTATTACAATGATTGACTTGACGAATGTACCAGCAGTACACCAACGTGATACGTTAAAATTACCGGCGGAAGTGACAACTGGGGTAGTGGTCGACCAAATAGTAGAAAATTCGCCTGCAGCTTTAGCGGAAATGAAAACCTACGACGTAATTGTCGAAATGGATGGTCAAAAAATAGAAAACTCTATTGATTTAAGAAAGCATTTATACAATGAAAAAGAAATCGGCGACGAATTAAAAGTAAAAGTATATCGCCAAGGAGAGTTGGTAGAGTTAACACTTACTTTAAAGGAAACAACTAAATTATAAACATGTGGATAACTTCGAATTGTAAATAAAAGATTTACACAGCGAGTAGGTAAAGAAAAGCTTGTCTTTCCTACTCGTTTTTGCTTTGGTAAAATAGGTTGTGGATAAGAACGAATCATTTGTGAATAACTATATTAATTATTCGGAAAAAGAAAGGATGTTAAAAATTGAGAATATTCAGTTGCGAAGCCCATATAAATCAAGCTTTAGACATGTTTGTTGCAGAACAAAAAACCTTCCCAATGATGGAAGAACTAAAAGAAGATAAAAAGTTATCCACAAAGTGTACATACTGCGATGGATCGGCAATATATATTGTGGCAAATGAAAATGATGACACAATATGTAGATAAGTGTTGTGGATATGTGGATAAAATATGTGCATAACTTGTTTGTAAATGAATTGTAAAGGTGGATAACCTGTGAATATACAAATTGTATCAGTTGGAAAGTTAAAAGAAAAGTATTTGAAAATGGGGATAGAGGAATACACAAAACGTTTAGGGGCTTACGCAAAAGTAGATGTAGTGGAAGTACCGGATGAAAAAGCTCCAGAACAGCTAAGTCCAGCAGACATGGAAATTGTAAAGAAAAAAGAAGCTGACCGTATTCTAGCGAAAATTGGAGCCGATACGTATGTCATTGCTCTGGCTATTGAAGGAAAAATGAAATCCTCGGAGCAGCTTGCAAGTGATTTAGAATCACTGATGACCTATGGACGAAGCAAAATCGCATTTGTTATTGGAGGATCACTTGGTCTGCACGAGGATGTGATGAAGCGAGCGGATGAAAAGCTTTCATTTAGTAAAATGACTTTGCCACACCAACTAATGAAGTTAGTACTGGTAGAGCAGATCTATCGAGCCTTTCGAATTATTAAAAACGAACCGTATCATAAATAAGTGCGGTTATTCAAAAGGAGTTTAGTGACTTACACTAAACTCCTTTATTTTTGACGAGAATCTATATATTTTTTACCCCATTCTTGCATAACAGCTATTACAGGAAGAAGTTGTTCTCCTAAAGCTGTTAGTGTACTCTACTTTGAAAGGCAATTCATCGAATATTTCTTTTTGGATTAAACCATCATCTTCTAACTCTTTTAATTGTTTGGCGATAACTCAATTAAAAAATTGGCCTCGTGTGATTATTGTTAGTCGTTCGAAAGATAAAGGCGCCAAATTTATAAATGAAGCGAAGCAATTCTTCCGATAATTGACTTATTAGATGCCTCACCAAAAGCCACATTAAGTGCATATCTTCAAAGAAAAGAAGTGGATCTGTCGATGCCGACATTTGATAAAAATAAAACAATGCGTTTATTTAATGAAACGAATAGATTAATTCAGAAATCAATATAAGTGAAAACTACACATAGAACCGTATCATAAGTAATAGAGGTTTTCCATGTATAATAGAATACAGATATAAAATTAAAAGTAGTAAACTGACCTCGAACTAGATTGTTAGCTAGAAATTATACTGTTAATTTTAGTAGGATTTGATTGGAGACCATGTGAATGTTAAGTGAACAGACGAGATATTCTAGGCTCGCGGATATAACAAAAGTAATTAATACAAAGTTAGAACTTCGTGAAGTGTTACAACGTGTAACTCAAGCAATATCGGAAGAAATCGTGCAATGTAACTCGGTTGGTATTTATTTACCTGAAAAAAATGGCACATTTAGAGGATTTGTAGGAAAACCAGAAGATATGAATGGCATAACGCTCGATACACAGGTAATCGATATTGAAACAGACTTACTGGCCAAAGAAGTTATTGAGACTAAAAAAACTATCTATATCTCTGATACCTCAAAGGATAATCGGCCGGACCCGAGATCGGTAGAAGCCTTCAAAATTAAATCCCTATTAGCAATTCCTATCTCATATGAACAAGAGATATTTGGTTTAGTTTTTTTATTTGATTATGGAACGCCGATGAATTTAACAGAGTCGGAAATTCAAAGTGTTGAAGCATATGTGAATATGGCTGCAGTTGCAATTCAAAACGCAAATAATTTAACACAAAAGGAAAACCTTATTGCAGAAAAGCAGTTGTTACTTGATGTTACACGTGATTTGTCGATGTGCTCCTCCGTGCAGAACAGTCTCGATAAATGTTTTTTCTACTTAGAAAAGATTTTAGATAGCAATAAAAGTGTAGCGCACATCCTGGATCCATTGGGGAAAAACACAATCACATTAATGAAGTTAAATAAAGACTGTGATTGGACAGAAGCGACTTGGATGGATAATCTTAAAAGCATAAGAATGAACCAAAGCTACGAAGCTATGATTCAACAGGTTATTAATACAAAAAGTATAATTCACACTCCAAATATAGATAGTACGAGTCTACTTATGATTCCACTGGTTTCAATGGGGAAAGTATTAGGAGTTATAACAGTTGTCAATTTAAGAGGGGAAACTTGTAATTACCATGAATTTCAAATTCAATTAGCAAAATCGATAGTCCATGCCACAGCCCCTACATTGTCAAACTTGTTATATATGGACCAACTTGAAAATATGGTAGAAGAGCGAACAAGCGAACTAGCTACTGCTAATGAAAAGGTTACAAGTGTTATTGAAAGTATAACGGATGGATTCTTTGCATTGAGCCGCGAGTGGGAATTTCTTTACATGAATAAACATCAATATTTGCCGCAAAGGAAAACAGCAAAAGATGTATTAGGCAAGAATATATGGGTGCTTTTCCCGGAATGTATAGACACGGTCATGTATAAGGAATTTCATCGTGCGATGTCAGAGCGTATAGCAGTAAATTTCGAAATGACCTCAGCTTATGGGGATTATTGGTACGAAGTAGTTGCTTACCCGTATGATGAGGGAATCTGCTGCTTATTAAAAAACATAACCGAAAAAAAGAAATATGAGAAGGAATTGAAAAGATTATCAAACCTAGACTTAATAGGTCAGATGGCAGCAGGTATTAGTCATGAGATTAGAAATCCCATGACAACAGTACGAGGATTTTTGCAGCTTTTAAAAAAAGAGAGCGAATTTGAAAAACATAATGGTTACTTTAATGTAATGATCGAAGAACTTGACCGTGCCAATTCTATTATTACTGAATTTCTTTCTATAGGTAATACAAAGACATCCGATTTACAGATGTTAGATTTAAATTCTATTATTCGAGATATTACTCCTTTAATAAAGATAGATACATTTAATCAAAACAAATTTATTCAATTTAATCTGAGAGACATTCCAGAATTACTATTAAATCGTAACGAAATACGACAATTGATAATAAATCTATACCGTAATGGCTTAGAAGCAATGAGCACAGGTAAGGTTCTATCCATCAGTACCTACAAGGGAGACGAAAATTGTGTAGTTCTTGCAGTACGAGATCAAGGAGAAGGTATCAATCCTGCGATACTAGAGAAATTGGGTACTCCATTTTACACGACCAAAGATAATGGCACTGGCTTAGGACTGGGTATATGCTATGCCATTGCTGCCCGTCATAACGCAAAAATTGAAATTCAAACAGGATCTGAAGGAACTACTTTTTTTATAAAATTTACTTGTATATGAAAAAGTGAAACTTTGCTTTAGTGTTGAATATATTAGCAAGATATGCAAACTTTTTTACTTGCATATCTTTTTTGATAGCGTAAAAAATCGGTATTCTCTAAGGATATCTGATAATGGTATCGGGGTGCTTAATTCTGATCTTCCTTTCGTTTTTGAAAAAGGATTTACAGGAGATAATCCTAACAGAAAACAGTCTACTGGGATAGGATTGTATCTTGTAAAGAAATTATGCGATGAATTGCAGATTGAATTGAAGTTGAGTCTAAATATGGGAAGGAATTTGTAATTCAATTTCTATTTTCGAAAATTGAGGATCAAAAGACATTTTGAAAAATGAATGATATTTAAAACTATTATCTGTGGATGCTATGACCCATTGTTTTTTGGGAGCAATGAATGAAGTAGCCCTTTGGATAGCAGAAAACTCAGATGGTGAAAACTCCTTAGAAGAAGCAAGTGAGACGATAACAAACCTATTGGAAGGGCTGAAAAAATAAGCAAAAAAGGACCAAATCTGGTTCTTTTTTGCTTATTATAAGGATTCAAATCACCTTTTTGTACATATATAGAAATCCTAAGTATAGGCTGGTAATAGATATGTTAATTTAATATTGTTACCTTTAATTGTTTTACTCCAAAATTGATTGCATCCTGTTGAGAAGGAATAAAGACATCAATTCGATTTCCTTTAATGGCTCCGCCAGTATCCCGTGCGATCGCTTCACCATAGCCTTCTACATAAACTTTACTACCAAGTGGAATAATAGTTGGGTCAACTGAGATGACCTTTGCATTTGGGTTTGTTTTAAGGTTAATTAAATTTTATATTTTCTTATCAACTCTTTAGCGATTACCTCTTTTCATACAAATACCCTGACCTGTTTTATGATTAGTGAGACATCGATGCATTAAACATAAGTGCCTGTCCTGTCACCACCAGCATTATGTCGAATCCTTCGAAATAAATATATCTTATATTTTGGAAGTCTATGCTGATAGACAGTTCATATATGGGACTAGGAACATAGAGGGACATATAAAAGGTATATCGTTTAATATATTATATTAATAACAAAAAATAAACAATTGTTTAAGATATAAACAATTGTTTATTTTTTTATTGACGATACTTTAAATTGTTGCTATGATAAATGTAAATTAATGTAGAATTCTGTCGTATAATATTGGGGATATGGCCCAAAAGTTTCTACCAAGCTGCCGTAAAGGGCTTGACTACGAGGTAAGTGTTAAATGAAAGAGGGAGTCTCTTTCTTATTTACTTACGCCCTAGTCAAACGCTCCGGTAGATATCGGAGCGTTTTTTTATCGTTTAAGCAATATTTAATTCTAGATTTTATTATGCAAAGTGACATACCAAGAAAGCTTTGTTCGCTCTTAATGTGTAATAAAGTGTGATCCATTCCAGCGCTGAGAAAACAGTTGGATCAATTCGTAAGCAATAAATAAATTCAATGTGAAGGATTGAGAAAGAATGAAAAAGAAAATTTACTTTAATCATGATGGCGGTGTGGATGATCTAGTTTCTCTATTTTTATTACTACAAATGGATACCGTTGAACTAACTGGTGTTTCCGTCATTCCAGCTGATTGTTATTTAGAACCTGCTATGTTTGCAAGCCGAAAAATCATTGATCGCTTTGGAAAAGGCAGTTTAGATGTAGCGGAGTCAAATTCTCGCGGAAAAAATCCTTTTCCTAAAGATTGGCGTTTGCACGCTTTCACTGTGGATGCCTTGCCAATATTAAATGAATCCGGAAAGATTGTGACACCAGTAGCGGAGAAACCAGCACATCTTCATATGATAGATGCAATTCACGCTTCAGATGAAAAAACTACTCTTTTATTCACCGGTCCACTTACGGATCTTGCTCGTGCACTTGATGAAGACCCTTCTATTGAAGAAAAAATCGATCGACTCGTATGGATGGGCGGCACATTTCGTGATGTAGGAAATGTAGAAGAGCCCGAACATGATGGGACAGCGGAATGGAATGTGTTTTGGGACCCTGAAGCAGCTGGTCGAGTATGGAAGAGTAGTATAGAAATTGATTTAGTAGCGCTTGAAAGCACTAGCCAGGTACCTCTTACAGTAGATATACGTAATCGTTGGGCATCTGAACGCAAACACCTCGGTGTTGATTTTATTGGCCAATGTTATGCGATGTGCCCGCCGTTGGTTCATTTTACAACAAACTCAACATATTTTTTATGGGATGTCTTAACAACAGCGTTTGTTGGTAATAGTGATCTTGTAAAAGTGAAGAGAATTAATAGTATCGTGCATACAGATGGGCCGAGTCAAGGGCGTACAGAAGAAAAAGACAATGGTCGCCCAGTAAACGTGGTTTATGATGTAAATTCTAGTGATTTCTTCGATTATATTACTGAATTATCTAAAAAAGCTTAAAGAACATTCGTGTTTGTGAACAATTGATCGTAGTACATTTAGAGAGAAGTTCTTAATGTATTACGATCAATATAATTGATAGTATTTTTTATAGAAAAAATTATAGTGTGAGTAAGTCAAATACTAATATTATAGATGTAATTAACAGAATTTTCAGATAATTGAAGCGGAGCACTAAATTAATATCAAGATTTTAAAAAAGAGTTTAGAAAATTTAGTTTCATCACAAAAAGCATTGTTGGAGGAAAAAATGACTATAAAATCACGACTTAAAATTATGATGTCTCTTCAGTTTTTTATTTGGGGATGTTGGCTTGTTACACTTGGCTCATATATGTTCAATACTTTGCATTTTTCCGGCACACAAGTTGGAGGTGTTTATAGCACAATAGGACTTGCTTCTCTTCTAATGCCAACTCTTGTAGGGATTATTGCAGATCGTTGGATAAAGGCAAATAGATTATATGGAATTTGCCATTTCCTTGGAGCGATTTTTTTATTTTCAGCTGCCGGGATTTCGGAACCTAATCTTATGTTTTGGGCTATGCTTTTAAACGCAATGGTTTACATGCCGACGATTTCTTTATCTTATACGATTTCATATTTTTGCTTAGAAAAAGAAGGGCTTGATACAACGAAAGACTTCCCTTCTGTTCGTGTTTTTGGAACAATTAGTTTTATTCTTGCAATGTGGGTAATTAGTCTTGGTGGACTTGAGTTAAGTAATATCCAGCTTTACATGGCTGCGGGGGCCTCCTTCTTACTTGCACTTTATTCATTTACACTGCCAGATAATCCAACATCAAATGTCAAAAAGGATAAGTCGTTAGTAAGTCTTTTAGGTCTAGATGCTTTCGTATTATTTAAGCAAAAGAGAATGGCTATCTTTTTCAGTTTTGCTATGCTGCTAGGTGCTGCGTTGCAAATTAACCTTGTATTTGCTGATCCATTTTTACATGATTTTGCGTCAATCGCTAACTATAAAGACAGTCTTGTTGTTAAATATCCAGCCATTTTATTATCAATGGGACAAATTGCTGAAGTGTTCTTTATTCTTGCCATTCCTTTTTTCTTACGTAAATTTGGAATTAAGACGGTAATGTTGTTGAGTATGGTGGCGTGGACATTACGCTTTATTCTTTTCGCCTATGGCAATCCATCTAATGTTGGTGTCATCTTATTGCTATTATCAATGATTGTATATGGCGCTGCATTTGATTTCTTTAATATTTCCGGATCTATGTTTGTTGAAAGGGAAGTGGATCGTCGAATTCGTGGAAGTGCACAAGGCTTATTCATGACAATGGTCAACGGAATCGGTGCCTATGTAGGCGCTGTTCTTAGTGGGAGACTGGTGGATTATTTTACAATTAACGGAGTGAGGGATTGGCAAAATATCTGGTTAGTTTTTGCGGTATATACATTCGTCCTTGCAATCGTTTTTGCTGTAAGTTTTAAATACAAGAATGACCGTGATGCAATTAAGAATGTAAATAATGTTGCTTAATAGATATTCTTTATCATGTTTGTTTCTGCTTTGAAACGATATTTGGTTAGGAATGTAATAAAAAATATTAGTGGAAATTGTATTAGTAACAAAACCATTAGTACGCACATAGTCAGTTTTTTTTATAGAGGTATCAAGAACTACTAAATGTTCTTGATACTTCTTTTTTTCAATTTTATATAAAGGGATAACTGTAATCTCATTAATTATGCTATAGGAAGATTTTTGTTCTTTTGGGGATACAATAGGAAGCATGCCAAGCTTATGTTCCTTCCCTTTTCTGCTGATTTCTTTTAAACGATTTTCTTAAATGGAAATCGTGTATTTCTGCTTTTTTATAAATCTTTGTCCCAGTAAATACTGTAAAACTTAATCCATAATATTGTCTGATTAATATCATATTATGTGAATAGAATGATATCAACTTAAAAGAGGGATAATATGACGATAGTACCTAAGTTAGCTTCGAAGTTACAACGTCGTGATGAAGAACCAAATATTGAACTAGCACAGGAGTTAGTTAACAATCATAATCTTGAAGGTATAAAAGAAGTTATACAAAACTTATCTAATAAGGATAAAAAGAAGCATTTTTAACTTTGTTAAAGCGAAGAGAAAATGAACTTACAGCACCTCAATTAAAAAGAATTAAAAAAAATTATAAAGTACTAGGGCAGAATGGATAAAATGTGGAGGAACTATGATGAAAGAATATAAAAAATGCCAAAGCTGTTCCATGCCAATTAAGAAATCAGAAGATAGAGGTACTGAAAGAAATTCTGAAAAAAGCTCATCGTATTGTAAGCATTGTTATCAGGAAGGAGAGTTTACTCAAAAAAATATATCCGTAGAAGAGATGAAGGAGTTTGTAAAAGGAAAGTGTATGGAAATGGGTTTCCCAAAATTTTTGCAGGCATGTTCGTTAGAAATTTAAATAAGCTGGAAAGATGGAAATAGAAATAGAAATAGAAATAGAAATAGAAATAGAAATAGATATTGAGTAAATTGTATTAGTTAAGAAAAAGAATTTCTGAAACCGTCATAAGATAACCTCATATTGTTTTATAACGGGGAACAGTACATAAGGAATGTTAAGACATGTACTCAAAATAACGGGGACGTTTCTGAAATAAGCGGAAACGCTTTTCACTACCAAGTAGAATGTATTTATAGGCATCATAGTTTGTCACCTTACTAATGGATATATATTGGTAGAAAATTGATATTTTTCTATTCTTATCTTTTTGAGCGTTTGAAAAAAGTCGCTAGTATCCATGTTGAGGTGAACCATATCATAAGTAAGTGCGGTTTTTAAAATCAAAGTGAACGGAATACATTAGACGTTCACTTTGACAATTAAGCATTGTGCTTCATGAAATTATGCTATGTTGGTAAGAAAACTGTAAAACCAAGTTTATAACTCATGAACAGCAGCTAATTTTGTTCTAAAGTATATTTATCCATAAAAAACTACACCTCCAATTGATAGATGTGTCTAAAAATGGGGTGCAGTTCATTTATTAGAGGAAAAATGTCTGTTTTTTTATGTTATCTTATGCCCTATTTTATTTAAAAATCAAAGTTGTCAGGGTCTGGTCCTACTCGATGATTTTGATTTAGCTCATCAATTCGCTGCATCTCTTCTTTTGTTAGTTCGAAGTCAAATACAGTTGGGTTCTCAACAATTCGATATTCCTTCGTGGATTTTGGAATGGTTACAACACCATTTTGTAAATCCCATCGTAAAATAATTTGGGCAATGGTCTTGTTATACTTATTTGCAATTTCTTGTAATACTAGATTATCTAATAATTGACCTTGCATTAATGGTGACCAAGCTTCTAACTGAATTCCATGTTCTTGACAAAAGGCTTGAATTTCTTTCTGAGTTAAACGTGGATGGTATTCTACCTGGTTGACCATCGGTTTAATTTCAGCATCGTTCATTAAGTCCTCCAGATGGTGGACTTGGAAGTTACTTACTCCAATAGCCTTTACTCTTCCTTCTTTATAAAGAGTCTCTAATGCACGCCAAGCTTCCTTAAATTTACCTTCTACTGGCCAGTGAATAAGGTATAAATCTAAATACTCAAGATCAAGTTTCTTTAGGCTTGTTTCATAAGCTAATAAAGTTGATTCGTAACCTAAGTCAGAATTCCAAACTTTCGATGTTATAAATAGTTCTTCTCTTGGGATACCAGCTTCATTTATCCCTTCTCGAATAGCTTGTCCAACTCCTTCTTCATTTTCATAAATAGCTGCTGTATCAACACTACGATACCCATGTTTAATTGCAAATTTAACGGCATTAACCAGTTCAGGGCCCTCTTCTACTTTAAAAACCCCAATTCCAAACCAAGGCATTTTTACACCATTATGCAAAGTAGTTGTATCTTGTATGTTTTTAATCATTATAAATAAACCTCCAAATTTTTATTATGAGAAATGAGATCGTTCTATATTTGGTAATTTCACACATTTACTACTTAGGAAACAACCTCCTTCAATTTATCCCCTTTTTGGTCTTTTCTTTCAAGGGATGCACTCCAACCTGCAAGGATGGCAGCTATCAGTACCATAAGTGCTCCTACCCAAGAGGTGTGAATCAGTCCAATAGAGTCTGTGACAATACCACCTAAGTAGGATCCAATTGCAATTCCAGCGTTAAATGCAGCAATATTGATGGCCGACGCCATATCTACTCCAGTAGGTACAAATCGTTCTGCTAACATGACTACATACACTTGTAATCCCGGCACATTCATAAAAGCTAGAACCCCCATTAAGAAAATGGTAATCAATCCTGCTATTTTAAATGGTGCCGTAAACATCAGGATAAATAGTATCACCGCTTGTACAATAAACATGTAAAATAATGCTCTAATCGGATTGTGATTAGAAAGCTTTCCACCTACCATGTTGCCAATAGCGATCGCAATACCATATACAAGAAGAATCACAGCAACTGTTCCTTCTTTATATCCTGTTATTTCCTGTAGCATCGGTGATAGATAAGTAAAGACAACGAATGTTCCTCCATAACCTAAGGCAGTAATCATAAATAAAAGTAATAAGCGACCATTTGTCACTAATTTGAACTGATCACGAAACGTTGTACGAGTACCTTTTCGTAAACTAGATGGAATCAGGATACTATTCGCGATTAAGGCTGTAACTCCGATGACAATGATGATGATAAAGGCCATTCTCCAACCAAATTGTTGTCCAATAAATGTTCCCAATGGTACACCTGTTACAGTGGCTACCGTGAGTCCTGAAAACATAATGGATATGGCACTAGCTCTTCGATTTTCCGGTACTAAATCTGCAGCGATGGTAGAGCCAATGGACATAAAGACTCCATGTGAAAAGGCAGAAATAACACGAGCAACAAGTAACACACCAGTGCTTGTCGCACTTGCAGCAATACTATTACCTATAATAAAAATAACCATAATCCAAAGTAGTAATGACTTTCGTGACATACTAGAGGTAATGGATGTTAGAATCGGTGCCCCAAATGTTACTCCTAATGCATATAAGGAAACTGTTAAGCCTGCTGTCGTAACAGAAATTTGTAAATCATTCGCTATTAATGGTAATAGGCCTACACTGATAAATTCTGTTGTTCCTATTGCAAATGCACTAATAGCTAAGGCAAACAGTGCTAATGTACTTTGTTTTTTATCTAAAGACATTTTTCTCCTCCTTAATAATTTGGTAATGTATGAACGATCTTGTTTTAAGTAAACTAAAAATAATTACATTAAAACTCAACCGATAAATGCTATTATGATACATATGAAATAAATAGAGAAGTACGCACTTAAAAGTACTATAGGTACTTTTAAGTTCCTATACATGAGGAGGAAATATATATGAAGAAAAAGAAATACAATATTTCAGTAGAAGCGACGCTAGAGGTGATAGGAGGAAAGTGGAAATGTGTGATTCTATGCCATTTAACACACGGGAAGAAACGAACAAGTGAATTGAAACGTCTTATGCCAGATATTACACAGAAGATGTTAACCCAACAATTACGCGAATTAGAGGAAGATGGAGTCATTAATAGAATTGTTTATAATCAAATTCCACCAAAAGTGGAGTATGAGCTAAGTGAATATGGATGGAGCTTACAAGGTATCTTAAATTCGCTATGTACATGGGGAGAAAAGCATATTATCAAAGTGTATGGCGATACATTTGATATCTTGGAAGAGAACGTTCTAAATGAACATCTAAAATAATGAACTAGGGAATTTGAAAAAATTTCTTTCCTATTCTGTATATAACAACCTATCAGAGGCTGCTGTATCAGAATTGTTACTTGCTTTGCTATCCTTCTATGGTTCAGAAGTGTTCCTGATAAAACTATGTTTCGAAAAAATTGTGCTACTAATAGGAAAAACGTTTAGGGTTTAAAAAAAAGGCTGTTTTCTAAATGATTGTTGTTTTTGGATGGGGTAGAAGCCTGAATCATGGAAAAAGAGCAAAAGCGGCAACTTTAAAGGGTTTAAGTGACCGATTTCTGAAATGGAGACGAACCGGTCACTGTTAATTTATACATAAAGTATATTAAAAATTATTATTTCATTAGGAAAATTTCTTAAATGAATAAGAAAAACCTCACTTAGATACACCACGGGGAACCTTATCATAAGTAAGTGTATTTTTATAAGAAGTAGTCAAAGAAAAGTGAAGTGTAGGAGTGAAATTAGATGGAAAGTCGAGATTTATTTGAGTTAGAAAATGATAAAACCTTTCAGCAACTCAATCAGCAAGTGAACTCGTTCAATGCATTAAAAATCTTAAAATTAGAAAACTATGAAATCCGTCATTCGAATATTTTGGCGTGGCTGCTAGACCCGAAAGAAAATCATGGCTTACGTGATTATTTCTTACGTAAAATGCTTGAACACCTGATCTTAATAGATGAAAATGGCGATAAATTACAATATGAAGCAGTAGGTGAAATTCTTAATCATTCATTAATAGAAAGTCATGTATATCGTGAAGTTAAAACCGATAATAATCGATTTATCGATTTACTTATAGTAAATCAACAATTGAAATCTGTATTTCTGATTGAAAATAAATTTTATTCTACAGAATCGAAAAATCAGTTAGATGATTATTTAATTTATATACAAAATATTTTTAAAGATTTTACAATCATTCCGATTTATTTAACACTTGATGGAGAAGAGCCTTCTAATCAACAATATTTTATTCTTACTTATGAACGTATTGAATCGATTTTACATATAGTTCTTATGTTATATAGGGATCAATTAAGCGATAATGTTTATACATTTATTGAAGATTATAATCAAATGTTAAGAGAAAAATTTTATCCAAATCAAGATCAAATAATGCAAGCAATAGAGATATATAGTAATCATAGACCAACAATTCAAACGCTATTTGAAAAAACATCTATTTTTAATAAACAATTGCAATTTGATTTAGGATATCAATTTGAGTTTATGGCGAAGTATAAAAATACTATTAACTATATTTTCAACCACGGTAAAAATATCCTATCCTATAGCTTTGAACATTTTATTCGTCAACAGTTTAAGGAAGATGTTCTTTATAATGCACATCCAACTATTCCAAATTTACTTCCACCTGAATGGGATTCTATTGGACAAATTCCATTAAGAGAACCAAATTATTGGTTAAGAAAAGGAATAATCGTTTGGTTTGATCGAACAAATGATAATCGCTTGTGTCTTATTGCAGAAATAGGACCAATGGAATTTGGTGGGCGTCTTTCACTACTTGAAAAACTAGAAAAAGTCGGGTTGTCGATTAAAGAAAGTTCAAAATTAGAAAAATCTCGTTATACACGATTTTTCACACAAAAGATGGATGTAAACAAATGGGATGATATGATTGAACTTACACAGGTAATGGTAGATTTATATAATAGTTCAGAATTTACATTGTTGCGTAAGCAAGTAGCTACAGTGTTAAATAGTCAAAGTCTGATAAAAGAAGAAATAGTTCCTCCTGTGATGGAAAACCCTTCATTAGATGAACAAAAGATACAAGTTAAAAATGCATTTAAAAAATGGATGGTATCTAAAAACATCCCTGAAAATCATTATCGAGTATCAGCACGAAATCTATCATTTAAAATTCCTTTGTTTGACGCGTTTAAAGAAAACTTAGGAGAAACAAGAGAAAAATGGTGGTGGGATAATGGACCATTTCTATTTTGGATGGATATTCATTTAGGTTCGCTGTACTTTACGTTAGAAATAGGTCCAATTGAAGCAGATAAACGTGTTCTATTGATGGAGAATATTAAAGAAAAGGGCATTAATTTTAACAAAAAAGGACTTAAACAAGAAGCCAAATATACTCGTATTCACACTGAAACTATATCAATTGAAGAATTAAATGAATCGGAAATATTAAATGCCCTCGGAGCTTTATATAGCAACAAGGATTTACAAATGATTTTAGACAAACTTCAAATTGTATATGATGAAATGATTAGTAAAGTAGATTGAAGTATATATTTTACAGAAAACCTCACTTAGATGCACCACGGAGAACCGTATCATAAGTAATCACATAGTTTGTTTTTTTTATAGAAGTATCAAAGAACAGAACAATGTCTTTGATACTTCTTTCTTTAGGGGAAGAGCCTTTGAGCTCCATAATGTTAGTAAATCGAGAGGGCTGATGCCTTAAGCACAGCAGAAATCTACATTTTATCCATCGTTAAAGGCAAGAAGGATAAAACCTCTCCGGAGTCAGAGACCTTGGCACGTCACACATTGATATGATACGGCAACTCGGGAGACCCTACCGGTCTTTTCTTCTTATAGAAGAGTATGGTGTACAAGCGATAATAAGCAAGGAAACCAAATGCCGTTGTAGGGAGTCGGATAGCAGCGTAGTATCAATGAAGTTGGGTAATGCCGATGGAGGAAAGGCTGCTACCAAGTTATCACCCTTAATAGGGACACATTTACTACACACAGAGATTGGTTGATTTTGAATAAACCATAATTTATTTCATAGGCAAATAAAAATTCACATAAAAATAAGCTAGGAAATGTATCTCCAAGCTTATTGTATTTTCCTATCCGTTTCCTTAACGAAGAATGGTATTGACAAATCCCTTACTATTAATTGTCCCACTAAAAAAACAACTGCAACAAAGATTACTGCAACATCTCTACCTACTGGCTTAAACCAACCACCGTCGTTAGGAATAAAATACATAGCCAAAAACATTGATAATAACCCCGTTATAACATTAACCAAAATAACGTAACGAATTCTCATTTGACCCGATAAAAGCCCAATTATAATAACAAATATTACAGAACCTAAAAATAGAAAAGATGCTTCTTCACGCTTAACGTGTTGACCATATTCATAAAAGTGAAACAAGAATGGAGCAGGTATTAAAGTAAGTATTAACCACAAGGTCTTCATGTCGTCCTCCTTTGGATATATATAATTAATTGAACCTTTACTTGTAATAATTTCATATTGTGATTTTCAGGAAAACTATTCAACTCTACTTCTGCGTTAGTTAAAATGGGTTCCTTCACAATCTTTTACTTAAATCAACCTTTTCCTTTAACATAGCCTTAAATTTTAAGTTGATGGAGATGGAGTCCCGCCCACATTTTAACGAAAATATTCGCTATGCAAATTTCGATATAAAATGAGTCGAATTTTCCTGCTCTAAGAAAGATTCGGCTCTAATTTTTTAGACTACTAAATCCATAATTATTTTTCCCACCCATTTTGATTGAATAGGAAATTTGCTGCTAAAAATACTGAAGGTAAGTTAATTACAATGGCAACAATATTTAAAAAGTGAGTTGTCGGCATAAATACAATAATCAATGATGTTGCTGCGACAAATAATGGAATTATCTTATTTGTGCTTGTGACTAGTTGTTGCTTGTGAAAATGTCTTAGTATGAAATAAATACCTATTAAGATTGGTGCAGTAAGGAATACTCCTAAATATCCCCATGCATCTTCAATAAACCAAGGGAAAAAGCGCATACGTGAAGTAAAGATAAAAAGATTTAGTATGATAGTTCCTACTAATAGTATGTTTAATATAACGACTTTCTTGTTTTTCTCCATTTTAATTACTCATTAGTTAATTCGTGAAAACGATTCATGATTTCTTCCTCTTCAAACGTGCTATACCACCTATAATCACTACCATCTAAAATACGATAATGTTGGCTGATCACATTTTGTTGTACTCGAAATTTTCCTTTTTTCGCAATCTCATTCCAAAACATTTTTCCTCCTAATGTTTTTACTTTTGGAGTATTCATACCATCGTGAGCTAGTGTTTCAATTACTTCAAAAGGTTCTTCTCCTAAAATGTGTTCTAGGATTTGACTATCCTTAAATAAGGCACAAACTACGACTGCATTCGTCCAACCAATTGATGTTCTTTCTTTTTCAACTTGAACCAGTGTCTTTTTGGAAATTCCTAGAACAGTAGCCATTTTTTCTTGAGAATATCCTTTTTCAACACGAATTAGTCGAACATTCTTAGAAATCAAATCAATTACAGCTTCTTTATTCAAATAACATCACTCCATATAATAGTGTTAAATTCTACTAATGGTGTAATATTACACTGTTGTTTACCTTTTGTAAATAGCGCATAATATATTAAAGGTTGTTTTCTTAAGCATGCAATTGTTGCTTTTGATAACAACCTTCTTTTAGTTGTACAATGTGTGGAGCAGATATAATCATTGGCTACAAAATTAATAGTATAGAAAAGGTCAGCTATTACCATAAAGTTTTAGGCTGTTATGGTAATAGCTGACCTTTTTATGTCATATTAAATTGGTTAAAAGAAAATATTTATATTGTTGTGCATTTTTCTAATATGAGTTAATTTCATAAATAGTACTTTGCCATTAAAATACCAACATTTATCACTTGTTCACCCCGTGGAGAGCGTCCACCTATAGCGGGAATCAATTATGAAATTGACTCAACTATTTAAAAACAGAAACTTTTTTCAACATAACACAAACTGGAATGGCTATAATGATCCCCACAACATTTTGAACTATGTTTCCAGGTATAGAAGCCACTGGTATAATCCAACTACCATATAGAACCCGTTCACAAATGTAATAAACAGCTAACATAAAGGGAATCGAAACGATGGTAGCTACTAAATTGAAAGCAATACTGTTTCCTTTGTGGCCCATCGACCAAGCAATTTTTCCAACTAAATATCCTTGCAAGCCACGTGCCACAATGGTGAAAGGTGCCCACAATGTCCAACCAGATACTAAGTCAAATAAACCCATACCAATAGCACCAGCGAGTGCTCCTTTTTTAGGACCAAAAAGAATAGATGCGATAAATAGCATGGCTGTTCCAAGATGAACCAATCCGCCATTTGCAGCGATAGGTAGTTTGATATTTAAAGTGAGAGTTGCAACGAATACGAGTGAAATTAACATTGCTGTTAGGATCAAATCAAAAGTATGTGATTTTGAGTAACCTGTTGTTGTTTTCATAGTCATAAACCATCCTTTATTTTTTTCTGTATAGGCATCAAGGAATATAGTTACGCAAGGTTGCCTTTTCCAATGAAATCCTTAGTTTGTAAATCAGTTTTTGAATTTACTGATTATCTTAGCAAAGGGTTGGTATTTTTAAAAGTGTCAATTTAGCAAAAAACTTAGGTGTCAGTTTGTAGAAGAATCGGAAATTAGCTTAACAATACTCGGAAGTGTAAAATTACAAGGAATAGGGCAGAAATGCGCAGAGATGTGTGTTTAGGACGTTAGAAATTGATAAAAGTGGGTAAGTACCTGAGGAAGGAAATAAAAATGAGCTTTGTGTTAAGTGAAACAAAGATTAAACAATTGTGTGGAGACATAGCTTTTAAAAAAGGGAAATCATATCATCAAGCTGGAAAAGTAAATATCCAGAATTATAGAGAGAACGAGTCTATTGTAGAAGCTAGTGTCAAGGGTGGGAGTATCTTTCATGTTCGTGTAAAACATGGTATGGATGGAGAAGTCCTAGCAGAATGTAATTGCCCACCTTTAGTCTCTATTCAAACTTATTGTCAACATGTCGCTGCAGTTCTTCTATATATCCAAGAATTAGAACGTCAAGAGAGTAAGAAGGAAAGTCAGTTAGCGAAACAAGTGCTTGGCTTATTTAACAGTGAAAAAAAACGTCCCAGTGAAAATCAAACCCTTTTTGATACAAGAAAAATTCTTACCGTTAAATTTATTTGCAAACCAATTTATACAAAAAGTGAGGGCTATTTAATTGGAGTTCAGTTAAAAGCAGGTCTTCAAGAACTATACAACATCTCATCATTAAAAGAATTCTTAGAAAAAATGGATAGTGGAGAAGTATATAATAGCTTTACTGGTTTTAGTTATAACCCTCTTATTCACAGCTTTCAGCAGACTACCAATATAGTACTAAAAGAATTAAGGGAAATTGTTGAAGATAATCATTCGGTAGAAAAAGATACTGTAATAATAACACCGTATAACTGGAAGTATCTTATGCCAACTCTTTTAGCTTGTCCATTCGTCTATGTTGAACAAGCTGGTGTTACTTATAAAGGTCTGCAAGTATCAAATGAAATATTACCTTTAGATTTTAAGTTAGAGGAAACAAAATCAGGACATTTCCAATTAGGAGTAAAAGGTCTCCAGCATATATTGATATTAAATGCATATGGATATGTTCTGTATAAAGGGGAAATGATTAAACTATCAGCAAAGGATTGTAAAAGGTTAGCAGATCTAAGTGATATGTTGAATCAATCAGGAACGCATCAGCTACTTATTCCAGTGGGGCAGCTAAATCAATTTATGGATACAGTTATACCTGGATTAATGAAGTTAGGACACGTTCAGATTGCAGAGGAAATATCAGAAAGGTTTGTGAAAACACCCCTTAGAGTTAAATTATTTTTGGACCGAGTAAAAAATCGTCTGCTTGCTGGATTAGAGTTTCAGTATGGCAACCTAGTGATAAATCCTTTTGAAGAAATGGATAAACAGTTTCTATACAACCCTACCGTAATAAGAGAAAGTGAAAAAGAGCAGCTCATTATGAAGATAATGAACGATAGCTTGTTTACTCAAACAGAGGGTGGCTTTTATATGCACGATGAAGAAGCCGAGTATCATTTCTTACGTAACGTTGTCCCAACATTTGAAAAATGGGTAGAAATCTATGCAACTTCCGCTGTAAAATTGAGAATCCATAAAGGTTACATGGGTCCTAAGATCAAGGTAAATATAGATGAGCGAACGGATTGGTTAGCATTTACCTTTGATATGCAAGGTATACCTGAATCAGAAATCAAAAAAATACTGGTAGCGTTAGAAGAAAAACGAAAATTTTATAAATGGAGGAATGGGACTTTATTATCTTTAGAAACGAAAGAGTTTCAAAACCTCCTTCGATTTATACAAGAATTAAACATTTCCATGGAAGATATTAATAGAGGAGAAACCCAACTACCTTTAATAAGTGGATTACAATGGATAGATACACTTCAAGAAGGGAATATAGTTACAAAGGGGAAGGCAATACAAAAACTAGTGGAGAATTTAAAAAGTCCTCATAATCTAGACTTTGTAATACCAGACAGTATAAGTCACGTACTTCGAGATTATCAGAAGGTTGGATTTCGATGGTTTAAAATGCTTGCTCAGTACAAATTCGGAGGTATACTTGCAGATGATATGGGACTAGGGAAAACTCTGCAAAGTATAGCTTATATTGTATCCGTTCTTCCAGAAATAAGAGACCGTACCAAACCAATATTAATTGTTTCTCCATCCTCTCTTGTCTACAACTGGATGAATGAATTTAAAAAATTTGCACCTGAAATACAAGCATGCATAATTGATGGTAGCAAAGAAAAAAGAAGTTCCATTCTAAAGGACTTGTCGGATTTCGATGTAATCATTACTTCATATCCATCGTTACGTGTCGATGCTACTTTATACATGAAGCATTCTTTTCATACACTATTCTTAGACGAGGCGCAGACATTTAAAAACCCTGCTACACTGACTGCAAAAGCAGTTAAAAAAATTAAAGCAAATCACCACTTTGCCCTAACTGGAACTCCAATAGAAAATTCCTTAGACGAACTATGGTCCATTTTTCATGTGGTCTTTCCAAAGTTATTGCCAGGTAGAAAAGACTTTAGCGAATTAACTAGAGCGCAAGTAGCTAAACGAGTACGACCTTTTATCTTACGACGTTTAAAAAAAGATGTACTTAAGGAACTGCCAGAGAAAATTGAAATAATTCAATCATCAGATTTAAATTTGGAACAGAAAAAATTATATACAGCTTATCTAGCAGAACTAAAACAGGATACTTTGAAGCATTTAAAAAAAGGTGATTTCCAAAAAAATCGTATAAAAATTTTAGCTGGTTTAACCAGGCTGCGACAATTATGTTGTCATCCAGTTCTATTTGTTGAGGGGTATAAGGGTCGCTCAGCAAAGTTTGATCAACTAATGAATATTATAGAGGAATGTCGAATTGCTGGAAGGCGCGTATTAATCTTTTCACAATTCACTATGATGTTAGATATTATCGGAAGAAACTTGGGCTTTCATGGAATACCTTATTTCTATTTAGACGGTCAAACGCCTATTTCTGAACGGGTAGATTTATGCAATAGGTTTAATGATGGAGAAGGAAACTTGTTTCTGATCTCTTTAAAGGCTGGTGGGACTGGACTAAATTTGACTGGAGCAGATACTGTCATTTTATATGATTTATGGTGGAATCCTGCCGTAGAGCAGCAAGCAGCAGATCGTGCATATCGAATGGGCCAGAAAAATGACGTACAAGTAATAAAACTTGTTGCACGTGGAACTATTGAAGAAAAAATGAATGACCTTCAAGAAAAAAAGAAAAACCTAATTGGAGAGATACTTCAAGATGGAGAAGAAAGCTTATCTTCTATAACGGAACAGGATATCAGAGAGATTTTACTAATTGATTAACTCTATTAAAAGATAATGTTGTTACCTTCTGAAAATCCGCTCGCTTTACACGGACGAACTACCAAGCCTCCTTGGATCAACAGGATGTTGGTCACGAATCCGTTGCCACATGGATGTGGAGAATTTAGGATTTGTTCCTATTCTCGTATTGTATTTTCTTGCGGTTGAAACTTATGAATGAATGTAAAAATGTTATATAGGAGAATTCCATGTTTTCTATAAATAAGGTTGTACGTCAAAATATATTCAAAAAAAATGGGTTGGCTCTAGTATTAACTGTTTTTCTAACAGTCATAGCAAGTGAGTTAAAAGTAGTTCCCTTTAATGGAGAAGCCTTTCGGTTTGGATTAGGAAGTATTGCTTTCTTTCTACTAATTTTAACTTTTCCTCCTGCTTCTCTCCTTTTAACTGGCTGCATAACGGGCATAGCGGTTGTTAGTGTACGAATTGCAGGAGATCTCCTCTTTCATCTAGATCCTTTTTGGACAAGTGTAACCAATCATGTTCCCGCATTTTTGTTTTATTTTTTGTTTGCACTTGGATTTAGTATTGTAAAAATAGAAAGGTATAAAACTCTTCCTTTTGTCCTTGGGGCTTGGGCTATTGGATTTGAATTTATCGCAAATAGCGTCGAACATTTTATACGATACTGGTTTCTAAATCATGAGATTATAGGGCTTCGAGATTGGGCATTATTAATAGGGGTGGCCATATTTCGAAGTTATTTTGTAGTTGGCTTGTATAGCTCCATTACCATAACAGAACAAAAGAAACGCGTGGAGGAAATGCTTGGCGTTGGTGCTGAACTATATTCAGAAACCCTTTATTTACAAAAGTCGATGAATCATATAGAGCAAATTACAGCTTCCAGTCATGATTTGTATCGCCAATTAAAAAAGAATGAATTGCATTTGTTAAGTGTTCAGGCATTACATATCGCACAGGAAATTCATGAAGTAAAAAAGGATTCTCAGCGAATTTTAGCTGGATTACAAAAAATTACTGAAATAAAAAAAGAAACACCTCTTTTGCTTTCAGATGTACTGCAGCTCGTTATACATGCGAATGAAAAATATAGTGAACTATTGAAGAAAGATATTTCCTTTCAACTTTCTATATCTGTAGATTTTGAAACAGATCAACAAATCCCACTTTTAGCTTTATTGAATAATATAACTGCCAATGCGGTAGAAGCTATTATACAAAAAGGGAAAATTGAAGTCGATGTTTATGAGGAATCGCTCAATACGTTGTTCATCATTAAAGATTCTGGAATAGGTATTAAGAAAGAAGATATATCGATTGTTTTTGAACCAGGCTATACGACAAAATTTAATGAAAAAGGAGTAGCTGCAACTGGCATTGGCCTCTCCCATGTAAAAGAGATCATTCATACGTTAGCAGGAAAAATAGAAATTGAACCTTGTAAGCAAGGAACAGTTTTTCGTATTCATATTCCAACCAACCATATAAGAAAGTGAGTGGAAAAATACTGCGTTATTTTATTGTAGATGATGATACAGCGAGTAGAACGATGCTGAAAAGGATAATAGAAGAAGGAGAGCTCGGTTTAGTAATAGGGGAAGCAGAAAGTGGAGTAAAGAGTATTACGCCTATCCTTACAATGAACCCAGATGTTGTCTTAATAGATTTGTTAATGCCGGAGCTAGATGGTATGGAAACGATAGAAGAGTTAATTAAACAAAGATATCAGGGTAAATTTATTATGATATCACAAATTGTAAATAAAGAAATGGTCGGGGAAGCTTATGAAAAAGGCATTGAATTTTTTATACATAAGCCAATTAATCGGGTTGAAGTTCAAAGTATTTTAAAAAAAACAACGGAACAAATAAGACTAAAGGATTCTTTACTAGCAATTAGAGAGTCCTTAGCAAAGATTGATCCTGCTAAAACACCTTCTAGAAAACAAAGCATAAAAGAGATTGTTCAACCCATATTAAGTGATATGGGAATTATAGGTGAAGTGGGAAGTAATGATATTATTGCTATTATCCAATATTTGATCAATCAAGATGAACATATTACTCAATTGCCACCATTAAAAGATTTATACAGAGCAATTGCAAAAAAATCTGCCTTCAGTGAAGCAGATATAAAAAAAGAAAGTAAAGCAATAGAGCAACGATTACGTCGAACGATCTCACTGGCAGTCAATAATATAGCTTCCTTAGGTGCCATTGATTACACAAACCCTGAGTTTGAACATTATGGTCCAAGATATTTTGATTTTCAAGAATTAAGAACTCAAATGTTTCATATTCAAGCAGGTCAAAAGAAGCTTTTAAAAGTAAAGATTAACATTAAGAAATTTCTGCAAGTACTGTATTTAGAGGTTTTAGAAAAATATAAACAAAACTAAATAATTCGAAATTGTAAAATGATTAATTTAATAAAATGTCGGATTTTGTCGGATTTTGTAATTCCCCTTTAAAGTGTTATAAAAGCTCTTTTGGATGTTAGAAAGCGTTTTCAATATAAAAAAAGGGGTGACTTATTGATGAAGAAAAAATTTAAATTTTCATTGGCCTATCAAATTCTAGTCGGGTTAGTACTAGGGGTTGCTGTGGGAGCAATCTTTTTCGGAAATCCTGCAGTGGAAACCTATTTACAACCGATAGGTACAATTTTTATAAATATGATCAAAATGATTGTAGTCCCAATTATAGTTTCTACTTTGATTTTAGGAGTTGCAGGGACTGGCGATATAAAGCAGCTAGGTAAACTGGGTGGAAAAACTCTTTTATACTTTGAAATTGTTACTACTATTGCTATTCTTGTCGGGTTACTAGCGGCGAATATCTTCCAACCTGGGGTAGGTGTAGACATGTCTACCCTTTCTAAAACGGATATTCATCAATATGTAGAAACGTCTGAAGAAGTTCAAAGCCATGGTTTTGCAGATGTAATTGTAAATGCTGTTCCAAGTAATGTTGTCCAGGCAATGGCAGAAGGAAATATGCTAGCTATTATCTTCTTTTCTGTACTATTTGGGCTAGGTATTGCTGCAATTGGTGAAAAAGGTAAACCAGTACTTGCCTTCTTCCAAGGTACAGCAGATGCGATGTTTTGGGTGACAAACCTTATCATGAAATTTGCTCCATTCGGTGTATTTGCTTTGATTGGCGTTACCGTGTCAAAATTTGGCCTAGAATCGTTAGTACCTCTAGGTAAGTTAATGGCATTAGTCTACCTTGCAATGATATTTTTCATTGTTGTTGTATTAGGTGGAATTGCTAAACTAGTCGGCATCAATATTTTCCATCTTATTAAAGTATTAAAAGATGAATTACTATTAGCATACTCGACTTCAAGTTCAGAAACTGTATTGCCAAAAGTAATGGAGAAGATGGAGAAATTTGGATCGCCAAAAGACATTGTTTCTTTTGTTATCCCGACTGGCTATTCTTTTAATCTGGATGGGTCAACACTCTACCAGGCTATTGCGGCAATTTTTATTGCACAGATGTATGGGATTGATTTAAGTATTATGGAGCAAGTTACTTTAGTTGTGGTATTAATGGTGACTTCTAAGGGAATTGCTGGGGTACCAGGAGTTTCGTTCGTTGTCCTATTAGCTACTTTAGGAACTGTAGGTATTCCAGTTGAAGGTCTTGCATTCATCGCTGGTATTGACAGACTTCTTGATATGGCACGTACCGTAGTAAATGTAGTAGGGAATGCATTGGCTACAGTTGTAATGTCTAAGTGGGAAGGTAGATTTGATAAAGAAAAACAAGAAGCTTACTACGCTTCTTTAGACGAAATAGTATAAAACCAAATAATACATGAAAAACCGGCTACTATCCATTGGGTGGCCGGTTTTATTGTATCATTTATACATTGGGTGGAAGAATGGATACAGAGGAAGTGGAGGTAGTTTTGACCTTCAGCATGCAGACTAATGCAAAAAGCATACTCCCGGCAGTAGCATTAAATAATATTCCAAAGCCAAATAAATCAATTAAAAACCCGAGAGCCGGTGGGGAAATGATGGCCGCTAATGAAGAAACTAAATAATATAGGCCAGTTCGTGTTCCAAAACTGTGTTCACTCCCAAGAGAAATAATATAAGGGTAGGAATTGATATTTATACAAGCCCAAAACATTCCACCAGCTAATAGAATTGCGCGTAACGAAAAGACAGATTCTACCCAATTTAATAGAAAGAAAACGAAGAATAAACCGATGATCCCAATTAATATTACTTTTTTCTTTCCAAACTTTGCACCTAATAGCCCGCTTGGTATGGCGGAAAGCACAAAACTTAATGAAAAAAAAGCTAATGAAAATGCAGAAGCACCTTTGGATAATCCAAGCTCGTTTACTCCATATAAAGTAAATAAAGCTTCCATTCCTTGTATAGCCATAAACCAAAAAAAGATTGCAGCTAACAAGAAAACAGTAGGAGTATTTAATTCTACTTTATAGTTGATTTTTGGTGTGGTCGAGATGGGAAAAGGAATAGCATCTTGGCTTTCCTTAATATTTTTAAAAACAACTACTAAAGCTACTAAGAAAATAATTGAAACCACTAAGAATGGTAACGATTCTTCCATACTGAATAAGAATGAACCAGCACTAAACGCTAATATGCCGCCGCACCCACCCATGAAATTAATAACTCCATTTGCTTTTGTACGTTCTGGTTCAGGGGTAATATCTGGCATTAAGGATATTGTTGGGGAACGGAAAATGGCCATAGATAAATTCATACAAACCATAAAAATGATTAACGTAAGTAAACTAGTATGAAAAGGAATAAGACCATAGAATAAAGCGGTAAAAGGGAGACCAATAAGCAAATAGGGCATGCGTCGACCGAAACGTGTACTCGTTCGATCACTGCGGCTTCCGATATATGGCTGTAAAAAAAGGGCAAAGTAATTATCAATTGTCATCAGAAAACCAATTAATGCAGTACTTGTAATATAATTATCTAGAAAGAATGGAACAAAGCCGTTATACAATGACCATCCTAAACTTATGCTAAAAAAACCAAAACCTAAAAACCAGATTTTTTTCAACGCAGTTCTCCTTCGAATAACAATTTTTAAGAATAAATCACCAGGATTTAATCAGTCGATAATACACTGGCATAACCGAATTCTTTGAAATAACTTAATCCATTAAAAAAAGAAGTGTACTTTTATATATATGGATTTGCTGAGGGATTGAGTCCTTTATCATACTCAGTCAGAGAAGTGTTTAATCTAGATAGATTGACAGAAAGAAATTGTTATTGTAAACTATGAACAATAATTGAATATGACCTCACTTAGTATAGGTGAGGTAGAGGCGCGATATTTAACAGTCTTTAGTGGAGTTTGAGAAGCTATGATGCTAAAGAGAAGGGAATGTCGCCGAAGTTTGTAATATTTCTCCGTATTACTTGCTGGGTCTGTAGTTAAGAACTGCAGGACTGCCGTTATAATCTTCCCGGTTTATAATGGTGTGCTATCTCATTTGGGAAAAGTAGAGGATTTAGGGCAACTATACATATTGCGACCTGAGTTCATCTCAGGTCTTTTTTTGTACAAGTTGTCCTTTTTTAGATTTCATACGCATAGACTGAAAATAAAAGGAGAGTAATAGAAATGAAAAACAAACTATTATTATTATCAATATTTCTTACCGCAATTTTGGTATTAGCAGCATGTGGATCAGACAAAAAAGAAAACAGTGGATCATCATCAGCTACAGATAAGGACAATACATTTACAGTAGGTTTAGAAGCAGGCTATGCACCTTTTAACTGGACACAATTAAACGACTCTAACGGGGGCGTGAAAATTGATGGCAACAAAGAATATGCAGGTGGATATGATGTAGAAATTGCAAAAAGAATTGCAGATGGATTAGGAAAAGAATTAGTAATTGTAAAAACAGAATGGGACGGATTAGTACCATCATTAACTTCCGGAAAGATTGATGCAATTATTGCCGGGATGTCACCGACAGAAGAACGTAAAAAGACAATCGACTTCTCTGAGAACTACTACACATCTAACTTTGTAATGGTAGTAAAAAAAGGTGGACCTTTTGAAGGAGCTACTTCTATCCAAGATTTTAGTGGTGCAAAGGTAACTGGACAATTAAATACTTCTCATTATGGTGTGATTGATCAAATTGAAGGCGTAAAGAAACAACCTGCATCGGATAATTTCCCTGCAATGCGAGTTGCTCTAGAATCAGGTGTGATTGATGGATACGTATCCGAACGCCCAGAAGGAATTAGTGCTTCTTCAGCCAATGATAAGTTTGCAATGGTTGAATTTACAGATGGATTTGTTGCGCCAGAGGAAGAAACAGCGGTTGCAGTAGGACTTAAGAAAAATAGCGATCTAACTGAAAAAATAAATGAAATTTTAGCAAAAATCTCTGAGGAAGATAGACAAGAGATTATGGATGCTGCTATTAAAAATCAACCAGCGGCAGAATAAAGATGAAGTGACACGACACCGGCTGCATCTATTTGCAGTCGGTTTTAATGTTTAAGGAGGAAAAGTATGAGCTTAGAGTGGATTTTATCAATAATAGTTAATAACTGGCCAATGTTCCTTCGTGGAGCAGGTATGACACTTTTAATCTCCATAATTGGTACGATAATAGGAGCTGTTATCGGTTTAATAGCAGGCGTAATACGTACAATACCAGTGCCTGAAAGAAAAGCAAAACGAATTTTTTTGAAAATAGTTAATTTTATTCTTTCCATATATATAGAGTTTTTCCGTGGAACGCCAATGATCGTGCAAGCGATGGTCATTTTTTATGGGTCTGCTTTAGCATTTGGTATAGATATGGATCGAACCGTTGCAGCAATCGTTATCGTATCTATTAATACAGGTGCTTACATGGCGGAAATTGTTCGTGGTGGTGTAATTTCCATTGAAAAAGGGCAATTTGAAGCAGCTCAAGCAATTGGTATGAATCATCTACAAACAATGCTACAAGTTGTATTACCACAAGTTATTCGAAATATTTTACCAGCGACCGGCAATCAATTTATTATTAATATTAAGGATACATCCGTACTGAATGTAATTGGTGTAACGGAGCTATATTTCCAAACAAAAACAATTGCAGGAATAAACTTTACGTATTTTGAACCATTTTTTGTTGCATGTATTTTGTACTTCGTCATGACTTTTTCGGTAACATTAATTTTACGATATTTTGAAAGAAAATTAGAAGGTCCGACTAACTACAGTATGATTGGTCAACCTACACAAATAACACTTCCCCAAAAAAATGAGGGAATTTAATAGCGAAGGAGGTAAACAAATGGAAAAAGTAATCGATATACAACATTTAAGCAAATCCTTTGGTAATCATGAAGTGTTAAAAGACATTGATTTCTCTGTGAATAAAGGAGAAGTTGTTTGCATCATTGGTTCCTCTGGATCTGGTAAATCCACTCTTCTTCGTTGCGTTAATCTTTTAGAAAAACCAAGTGGTGGTCAAATCATTTATAATGGAGAAAATATTCTAGATAACATGCACGATATTCATGCTTATCGAACTAAGCTAGGGATGGTTTTTCAGCAATTTAACCTGTTTAATAATCATAATGTCCTAAGTAATTGTGTCGTGGGACAAGTAAAAGTATTGAAACGTTCCAAAGAAGAAGCGGAAAAAATAGCATTAAAGTATTTAAAAGTAGTTGGAATGGATCAATACGTGAACGCGAGACCAACTCAATTATCTGGTGGTCAGAAACAGCGTGTAGCGATTGCTCGAGCACTCTCGATGGAACCAGATGTCATGTTGTTTGATGAACCAACTTCCGCACTTGATCCAGAAATGGTAGGAGAAGTTCTAAAAGTGATGAAAGAACTAGCAGCATCAGGACTTACAATGTTAATCGTCACACATGAAATGGAGTTTGCGAAAGAGGTTTCAGATCGTGTGGTATTTATGGATAAAGGCGTAATTGCAGAAGAAGGTCCCCCAAACCAAATCTTTAATAATCCGACGCAAGAACGAACGAGAGAATTTTTAAAACGCACGTTAAGATAACGTAAAATATTTTGATGGTCGTATTATCTCACGCATTGGATACAGGAAAAGAGGAGATACTTAGGTGAATCTTTTTAGTCTGATAAAAAAAGACCGAGAGTACTGGCTTGTTGATCAAGTAAAAGGTGTCAAGAAGAACAACGAAGATTACTTAATCGCTTTTACAACTCTTTTAGATGAATGGAATGCAGAAAAGGTAGGGTACTTGTCCTTATTAATGGACGAAGAAAACGAAGACTGGCTCTTAAAACGTGGGTTTAATAAAGTTTCTTCTATTGTAGAGTATACAAGAAATTTAGAGGAGACATTTAACCCTTCTATGGAAATTAAGGTAGATGCACTCTCAGAAAGTCATTTAAGTGATTCAGCCTTCGCAGAATTATATGAATCTTGTAGAAGTGGTTCCGCCAACAAAAATAAACTATTTTCTATTGACCAAATTATGGAGTCCTTCGTAAATGAACTTGGTCCTAAATGGCGTGAGCATTGTTATATATTTTCGAATGGTAAACAAGCTCTAGGTATTAGTATTCCGCATATAGAAGAGGGAACAAGAGATGAAGGAAGACTCTTTTATTTTGGTGTAGTTCCAGAACAGCGAGGAAAGGGTTATGGAACTGTGTTTCATTTACTTTCATTAGAAATAATGAAGCGTTTTGGAGCAAAATCTTATGTGGGAAGTACCGATGAAAATAACCAACATATGATTCGTATTTTTGAAACGAATGGATGTACGTTGCGAGATAAAAAAGGAATTTATCGTATCAATCGAAAACAATAAAAAAGTGGATGGCTCAGAAAACGAGTCATCCACTTTTGTGTATTTAAATTATTTAGCTGGGATCGCTTCAATGGAAGCAGCGACTTTCGAAATAATTAATTGGCTTCCTAAGATTGGAGACTCCTCTGCAGATTCAGCAGAACCTGGTTCTGGGCGTTTATGAGCTTGTTTAAAAATGTCACTGTCTTTCCACGCTTGGAAGTTTTCTTCATTATCCCAATACATATTCACATTCATTTCATCATATTCCGTAAGACCTACTGTAATTGCTACTTCTACCTTAATAAAACCTTCCATTTCTTGAAGAGGACTTGGCTTTGTAAAGGCTGGTGCCATTCTTTCCGCAAAACCTAATTTAGTTTTAATGCGATTCGTTACAATAATCATTGGTCATTCTCCTCTGTAAGATTTATTTGTTAATGTTAGTATACCATCTTCCATTCACCATGAGTCACTATAATGGTAGCTATGTTCCTGTTCTGCACTTCTTTAGAAATAGGTTGTACCCCATTTTTATCAATGCTTGTAGTTGATTCATCTGCTAAAATAATCGAAGTACGATTGCGGTACGTTGACGCTCCTCTCTGATAATTGATCACGAAGTCACAGAGTTCTACTGAAGGAAAAAATATACCTATTTCTAGTTTTCTAAGAAATTATTTAATTTCACTATTTTTGGTTGTTTTTTAATAGAACTTAATTGAATTTTATCGTCAAGTACTTCATTATTAACAATAGACAGTCTTTTAGTAATCAATGAATATAGGATTACGTAAAAGAAATACATTCTATGAAGGAAGTAGTTTATGTCGGAAGAAAATATTACTCGCATATATTTAGATGGCAAGGAAATTATTTTAATTGGAACGGCTCACGTTTCCAGACAAAGTGCAGACCAAGTAAAAGAAGTAATTGAAAGAGAAAATCCAGATTCGGTTTGTATAGAATTAGATGAACAAAGATATCAGTCTATAATGGATAACAATAAGTGGAAAGAGACGGACATCTTTAAAGTAATTAAAGAAAAGAAAGCCACCCTATTGTTGATGAATCTAGCTATATCTTCGTTCCAAAATCGAATGGCAAAACAGTTTGATATTAAGCCAGGACAGGAAATGATTCAAGGGATTGCAAGTGCGAAAGAGGTTGGAGCAGAAATAGTCCTAGCGGATCGAAATATCCAAGTAACGTTCTCTCGTATTTGGCATAATCTTGGTTGGATAGGTAAATCACAATTACTTACTTCTGTTTTCTTTAGTATTTTCAGCAAAGATACTATTTCGGAAGAAGAACTAGAGAAGATGAAGACACAAGATACATTGAATGCTGTACTTGCCGAATTTACGGCATCCTTTCCAAAGCTAAAAACACCTTTAATTGATGAGCGCGATCAATACTTGGCTCAAAAAATTAAAGACGCACCAGGAGAAAAGGTAGTGGCAGTATTAGGTGCAGCCCATGTTCCAGGCATTACAGTAGAAATTCATAAAGAGCAAGATTTAGAAAAACTTTCTGCTGTACCCCCAAAGTCGATTGTGCCGAAAATAATTGGTTGGTCTCTTCCTGTGTTAATTGTTGTATTAATGATATTTACATTTTTCGCTAATCCCTCGGCAGGATTGGACCAAGCAATTAGTTGGATTTTATGGACAGGTACGATGGCAGCGATTGGAGCAGCAGTTGCATTAGGTCATCCACTAGCTATCTTGTCAGCCTTCATCGCAGCACCAATTACGGCTTTACATCCTATTTTGGCGTCTGGTTGGGTATCAGGGCTAGTACAGGCCTTTATGAAACGACCGACGATAGCAGATTTTGAAACGTTGTCAGAAGACGTATTCACTATTAAAGGTTTTTGGAAAAACAAAGTGACTCGTGTATTACTAGTAGTAGTTTTAACCAACTTATTTGGATCCCTAGGTACTTTTATAGGTGGTGCAGATGTTATTCGAGTATTCTTTAAGAACTTTTAATTATGGTCCCCCCTTCCATTGGAAGGAGGGATTTTTTAGATAGAAGGCAATTGAAATTTTAGAGATGCAATGGATTGACAAAGTTAATTAATAAGGAGTTGCTAGTTTGTTATTATCAACCAATTCTGCAGAATGACCGTGGCAAGATACGCAGCCTCATAAAAAATAAATAAGCATTTATCAATTTCATCCCTACTACTATTTATTCACCAGAGTTTTGTAGCAAAGTCGTACATCCATTTTGCTACTGCATCTCCGTTACGACCTTGACAATAAGTACTCTCTAGTCAACAAACATGTTTTAGAAACAAAAAAACCAGCTATTGTTTAAAATAGCTGGTT
The DNA here is from genome assembly GCF_038637725.1 of Psychrobacillus sp. FSL H8-0483. NCBI lineage: Bacteria > Bacillati > Bacillota > Bacilli > Caryophanales > Bacillaceae > Psychrobacillus > Psychrobacillus sp. FSL H8-0483. Next base: position 4,073,959 of record NZ_CP152052.1, on the reverse strand, counting down.
TAAGACATTATATTTTCTTTTTAGAATCTGCTTCTTTATTATCTAATTTAAATTCATCTGCTACTTCATCTACAATATCTTTCGTAGAATTTCTGAATTCTTTTAGTGTTTGTCCAGCTGCTTTACCTAACTGTGGTAGTTTAGATGGTCCGAAAACGATTAAAGCAATGATTAAGATAATGATTAAACCTGGTACGCCGATGTTTGGCATAGGAAGTTCCTCCTCTAAGTTGTTTTCTATATAAGTCAAGTGGCGAGAGTTCATGAGTAGTTTACTATTTTATTATAACACGAATAAAAAGCAAAATTTATTCTTCAAAATTTTCTTGCTGAAGTGCTTGTTTTGCTTGCTGTTTTTTATAAGACCAACTAGAAACGAGTATGCTTATTTCAAACAACAGTAGTAATGGTACTACGATGATAAAGTCTGAGATAAAGTCTGGAGGTGTAATAGAAACTCCAACAATTACTAGTATAAAGTAGGAAATCTTTCTCATCTTACGTAATCTATCCGGTGTGACAATTCCTAGTTTTGTTAAAAAAAGAATGATAACAGGTAATTCGAAAACGATACCTACAGGAATAATTAAATTAAACATAAACGTAAAGTATTGTTGCATACCGTAAGTTTCTAAAGCACCAATAGAATCATTAATGTTGGACATAAAGTTCAACATTAAAGGAAATAAGATAAAGTAACTAAAACTGATACCAGCTAAAAATAATAGAAAAGAAATAGGGATAAAATAAATCGTACCTTTTGCTTCTTTATCTAATAAACCTGGTTTCACAAATAACCATAATTGGTACATTGCAATTGGTAAAGTAATTAATATAGCTAACACTAAAGCACATTTAACATAAATCATCAGTCCATCTGTGTAGCCAAAGACATTCCACTCGACATGGGCAGCTGTAGGTTGTTGTTTTAAGAAGGTTAATGTTTTTGGAGCCATCCAAAACCCTAAAGCAAGGGATAGGATAAAAGTTGATGCTACTATAATGAGCCTTTTTCGAAGCTCGGTTAAATGTTCGACGAGCGTCAATTCCGGTTCTTGTGCCATTTTGTTTACCACCCCATCTAATCAAACAAAGTGAAAGAAAATAAATATGTCTTTCTTGTATTGTTTTTGTAATCCCATACATCCTATCTTATGAGACATAGGATGTGAAACAGAAATGTTGTATTGTATTACCTACACATTATACTCTTTCCAATGAATTTGTAAATAAAAGTAGTTTATATTTACTTATTTAAACTATAGTATATTATCAATTTGAATCTAATAAATGTCTTTAAAATGCGGGAAGCTGAAAACGTATTTGTTGTCGGTGCAACTGCATTTCCACATAATAGTTGCTACAATCCTACTGGTACAGTCGGAGCGCTAACTTACCGTGCAGCAGAGGGTATTCAAGCTTATTTAAAACAAGGTGGATTACTTGTTAAATAATTTATAAAAAACTCCTTACAAGCTTGTAGAAAGCATGTAAGGAGTTTTTGGTTTTTTATAGATTTAGCTTTGAGCAACTTCATCTTGATAAACTGGTACCCAACCTTCAGTAGTTACAAAGATTCGAACTGCAACAACTTTACGATCTTCCGCAAGCGTGAAGTAATGCGTAATGTTTTCTGGTACTGATATTAAGTCTCCTGGTGATAAATGTACTTCAAAGAAGTTTTCGTCTTTTCCTTGGATAATAAAAACTCCATGGCCACTAACGATATACCGAACTTCATCATCTGTATGAAGATGTTTGCGCTCGAAGTTTTTCAATAATTCATCTAAGTTAGGGTTAGAATCAGATAAAGAAATTAAATCTGCTGCTTCATAGCCACGACGCTCTGAAATGTCATCAATCTCTGTTTTGAAAGCATTTAGAATTTCTTCTTTTTCTACATCGCTAAGGTCGAATTTTTCGCGAAGATGTCCTGGTAATTTTTCGATTTCCCAATGCTCATAAATAACTTCTTGTTTCTCTAAAAATGCTGCAACCTCGTTTTGTGCTTCAATTGTTTCGTTCGTTCCTTGAATTTTAATGATAGCCATTTTATTCTTCCTTTCTTATTTTGATTTTAGTTGATGTAATGTCAATTGATACTGAAATAAAAACTCACAAGCTTCTAGTAGTTTTTTGGCCTCGAATGCATCACTACCCCAAACAGTAATACCGTGGTTACGAATTAAAACCGCACCTTTCTCAGCGAGTATATGAGACTTAAATTCTTCGGCAAGACTAGGAATGTGCGCATGGTTTGGAATGATAGGAATGGAGAGTATATCATCTTCCTCCCACAGTCCAAAAGCTTTAATGAGTTCTTGGCCACGGCAGTCGATTTTCCCGTTATCACCGTATAATTCAGAGATGACGTTATTTGCAACTGTATGGACATGGAGGCTACATCTAGCGGATGTCTTAGAATAGATAGCGCAGTGCAATAATGTTTCTGCTGATGGCTTTAAATCCGTTTTTTCAACGGGATTTCCACTTGCGTTTACGAGTAAAAAGTCTTCTGGGGTTCTCTTCTTCTTATCTTTTCCGCTAGCTGTGACTAGAAATTCTATTGGATTGTCGTGCACTTTTATAGCCAAATTTCCGCTAGTTCCCATAAACCAGTCCCGAGAAGCTAGTTCATCTTTTATGTCTGCTAACTCTTCCCATTTACTTTGGAGTGTGGTCATATTTCTACACCTAACTTTGCGTCAATAATATTCATGACATCTCGGAAATTTTCGAAAGGTTCATAAGGGATATTCAATTCCTCACACTTAGTAATGAGATAGTCTCTTGCTATAACGAGATCTGCCATTTTGGCAGCTTCTAAATCTGTTATCGAGTCTCCAATTACAACACTTACCGCATCATTATCTTGGAGTTGGCGAATGATGGAGGGCTTACAGCACCCGCAGCCTTGGCTGGTACATTGTTCATCACATCCATGTGGAAACTCGATTTGTATTGTCTCTCCTGAAAAATTGGATGCATTACAATAAACATCCGAAAATGGACCGAACTCTTTAAGCATCGGTTCTACAAAGAAATCAATACCACCACTAACGATATATAGTGGTAGGTTGTGTTTTCTCGTATATGAAACAAATTCAGCAAATCCTTCGCGAATCTGTGCTTGCTCTAACAAATAGGAAACGATTTGATCCTTTAAAGAAGCGGGTAACAGAGCAAACATTTCTGCTACACCTTCACGGATAGATTGCTTTTGTCCTAAAATATTCTCTTTGATCGGCAAGTATTCGGGAGGAGCGAATTTTTTCATGATAGAGATAATATTGTCTTGATTTGTAATAGTGCCATCAAAATCACAAAAGATGACTAGCTTGCTCATAATGCTTACCCCCACAGTTCCATTGCTTTTTTTAATTCACTATATTGTTTTGCAGCTTCTGAAAGAGGAATTCCGTCAAGCACAGCCGATACAGCTTGCCTAAAAGCGAGTCCTCCACCAGTAGCACCTGCAGGATGGCCATGTACGCCTCCACCAGCATTAATAATGCTATCGATTCCATAGTCCTCGATTAATAGCGGAACTAAGCCAGGATGAATACCTGCAGAAGGTACTGGAAAGCTTCGTTTTATTGCACTTACTTTCGTCAATTCTTCACCAAGCGAGAGTGCTGCTGTTTTTTCTAGTGCAACGCTTCCATAAGGTGAAGGGAATAATGAAAAATCTGCTCCTGCATAACGTGTTAATTTTCCAAGTAGTAGTGGAGTAGCAACCCCGTAAAATGGGGAAGATGTGAACGCACCGCTATAAGCGGGATGAGCCATAAACGGTAATTGGATATTCGGGTCTTCCACTAGTTCTTGAAGTACATCAAGGCCATATGCATGGACGTTAAATAAAAGAGCATCTGCTCCAAGTTCTTTTGCTTTTTGTGCTTTTGCTTTTAATCCGGATGTTCGTCCAGATAAGTTAACGGCATAGAGCGTTCGGTGTCCGGTTTCTTCATACACTTGATGCAATACTTCTTGAGCAGTTGTGACACGTTTCTCAAAAGGAGTAAGCGGATTGTCAAAAAGAATTTCATCATCTTTTACGAGATCAACTCCTCCGAGCGCTTGGTGTCGAAGTTGTTCTGCTAAGTAATTAATATCTCGACCAATTACTCCTTTGAATATACTCATGATGAGGGGGCGACCATATACCCCTAGTAGCTCACGGATACTATCAATACCGAATCTTGGTCCTGGAAAGTTAGTCAAAAGCTCTGGAGAAAATTCTAAATCTAAAAGCTTCACTTCACCATCGAGCGATAGTTTGCCAAAAACAGTTGTTAAAATGGCTGGTAAATCTGCCGAGAAATTAGCACTAGGATATTCTATTTTTATTTCCGCTTTGATTTGGTCTGGTTTCAGCGGATGGTGAACATATTCAAATTCTGTAATCGAAACAACATTTCCTTTATGCTGTTTTAATTGTTCCTGTTCAAGTAATGGTAAGTCCGTCCAGGATCCAACTGTTAAACCAAGTGCGATACCCTCTGCTTTTTTTTCAAAAGATCCGGGCTTACCGTACACCTGATAAAGAGAGGTTACACTACTCATTATTCATCACAATCCTTTTAGATAAAATCAACTTCACCTTGGCGCAAGGGCTTTTGCTAAGCTCGTCGCAGTTGCGGATAAGCTGGCGCCTTTCGCTTTTCTCGAAATAAAAAACCTCTTCAAAAAAGAAGAGGTTAAAGGTTTAACGACTTCTTATTTCCCAGTCAATGGACTGCAAGAATTAGCACCGTGTCTAGTAACTAGACCGGTTGCCGGGTATCATAGGGCTCGTCCCTCCACCTGCTCTAAATAAGAAAAATTTATTCAATTGAGATTAGTTTTGTCAAATTAATAATGATTATTTCATGCAACAGAAAGATTGTCAATATAATTTTTAGAATGTTTTTTTTATTGAAATAAATTATTGACAACTCTTTTTCTAATATGCTAGGATTCATTTCAAATAGCATAAATTTGTAAGTAATAGCACTCTTATCAAGAGCAGGCAGAGGGTAATGGCCCGATGAAGCCCAGCAACCGACCGTAATACCGTTGTGAAACGGGGCGCTTTTCGCGCCGAGATGTATATTCTCGTAAGGCACGGTGCTAATTCCATCAGAAAGGTAACTTTCTGAAAGATAAGAGGCGAGAAGTCTCTTATTCTACGCCTCTTTCTTTTGAAAGAGGCTTTTTATTTTGTAAATGAAAGGTAGAGAAGAATGATGATAACTACAAAAAAACAATATGAATCATTAACAGAAGAGCGTGCAATTTTATATGCGAAAGAACTGAATTTCTTTCCAAAGGAAGCGGAATTAAATTGTCGCGAAATTGGTGATGGTAACCTAAATTATGTGTTTCACATAAAGGAATGTAATGGAGAGAAAAGTCTCATTATCAAACAGGCTTTACCATATGCAAAAGTGATTGGAGAAAGCTGGCCACTAACGTTAAAACGTGCCGTAATTGAAGCTAATGCATTAAAAAAACACGGTGAATTTGCGACTGGATTGGTTCCGACTGTATACGCGAGCGACGAGGAACTTGCAATTACGGTTATGGAGGATTTATCCCATTTAAAAATTGCACGCGAAGGATTAATTCATTATGAATCTTATCCGAAGCTATCAAAGGATATTGGGGAGTATCTTGCTCAAACCCTTTTCCATACATCTGATCTTGCATTACACCCGTTTGAAAAAAAACGACTAGTGTCTGAGTTTTCTAATCCAGAGCTATGTAAAATTACAGAAGATCTTATTTTCACGGATCCATTTTTTGATCACGATACAAATGACTATGAACTTTCGTTGAGAGAAGAAGTGGAAGCTATTTGGAATAATGGGCCATTAAAACTGGAAGTCGCGAAATTGAAAAAAAGTTTCTTGACGGAAGCGGAAGCATTACTTCATGGAGATTTGCATACAGGAAGTATCTTTGCTAGCGAAACAGAAACGAAAGTGATAGACCCAGAGTTTGCTTTTTATGGACCTATGGGATTCGATGTTGGATTATTTTTAGCAAATATGATGGTGCAATCCATTACAAGAGAAGCGGAAGAGCGAATTGTGATTCTCGATCATATCGAACAAACGTGGGAAGTGTTTTCATCCAACTTTTCTACACTATGGAAATCAAAAGGTATTGAATCCTATAAAGATACTGAGGGATTTGAAGAGTACGTATTGGATAAAATTTTCACCGATACACTAGGTTTTGCTGGTTGTGAATTAATTCGGCGTACAATCGGGTTAGCACATGTGAAGGATTTGGATGGGATTGCAGATGACGAAAAACGAATCCTTTTCAAAAAACAGGCTTTACTAATAGGGGAAGCACTCATATTAAAACGCAATGAAATTAAATCTATTCATGCAGTAATTGCATTACTGGAGGAGTTACACAAATGAGTATTCCGTTATCGATAGAGTGGACCAATAAGAAACTTAGAATTATAAATCAGCAGAAATTACCTCTTGAAGTGGACTATTTAACACTAGAAACAATAGAAGATGTGTACGATGCAATTGTTACTTTAAAAGTACGAGGGGCTCCTGCTATTGGTATTACAGCTGCATATGGCTTAGCTAGAGCTGCTCAGCATTACGAAACAAATACATTAGAAGAGTTCTATCAGCATTTGGAAAAGGATGCCTTGTATTTAGGGGAATCAAGACCAACAGCCGTCAATTTAGTTTGGGCGTTAGATCGTTTGCAAAGAGTAGCTAAAGATGCTGCAACTATTCAAGAAGCGAAGGAACTGTTGTTAGAGGAAGCTATCGTCATTCATAAGGAAGACGAAGCATCATGCAGAAATATTGGTGAATTTGCCCTCTCCTTACTTGAAAATCAGACGAAAGTTATGACTATATGCAATGCAGGATCTATTGCAACTGCAAAATATGGAACTGCGTTAGCCCCTTTCCATCTTGGAAGCGAACGAGGAAAACGGTTTGAAGTATTCGCTTGTGAAACTAGACCAGTGTTTCAAGGTTCACGACTGACTGTTTGGGAACTTCAGCAATCAGGTGTTGACGTTACGCTGATAACAGACAGTATGGCCGCACATACAATCGGTGCAAAAGGAATTGAAGCAATTATTGTTGGAGCAGACCGAATAGTTGCAAACGGTGATACTGCTAATAAAATTGGAACTCTTAACCTGGCATTATTAGCGGCTGCATATCAAATTCCGTTTTATGTGGCTGCACCGTCTTCCACTTTTGATTTAACTATTGAAAATGGAAAAGAAATACCGATTGAAGAACGTCCATCAGATGAAATAACACATGTTGCAGGAAAGCAAGTAGCCCCATTAAATACAAAAGTATTTAATCCTGCATTTGATGTCACACCTGGCAAATACATTACAGCAATCATTACCGAAAAAGGAATCATCTACCCGGAATACAATAAAAATATTCCCGCTTTATTGGGAACAGAAAAAGGAGAAAGATCATGAAAACAAAAATACATTGGATCTTATCGGTACTATTAATAATTGGTGTCTTATTAACAGGATGTCAACCAAAAGGAGAAACAAAGGAAGAAGCACCTGCTTCCACTAAATCGGAGGTTTCCGATAATCCATTAGCAGGTAAGAAAATTGCATTAGTTATGCAACAAAACCTCGGTACTTTCTCGGCTCAGTACATTGAAGGTGTAAAAGAACAAGTGGAGAAATTTGGTGGAACTGTCACGGTGTTTACTTCTGAAGGGGATCTAGCTAAAATGGCTTCCAACCTTGATGCAGCAGTAAACCAAGGTATGGATGGAATATTAATTGATCACGGAACAAAAGAAGCGCTTAACCAAGGAGTACAAAATGCTGTTGATAAAGGAATACCAGTAGTAGCTTTTGATGCAGGCGTGGAAGTGGAAGGGATAACAGTATTAGAGCAAGGCGATCAAAAGATGGCTGAAATGACTTTAGAAAAATTAGCAATTGATGCAAATGGAGAAGCTAACATAGTAAAAATATGGGTAGCAGGTTTTGCTCCAATGGAAAGAAGACAAATTGCGTATGAGCAATTTTTAAAAGAAAATCAAGGAATTAAGGAAATCGCAACTTTCGGTGCAGCTACACAAAATACAGCACTAGACACTCAAGCGCAAATGGAAGCAATTTTAAAACAATACCCAAATAAGGGGGAAATTACAGCTGTTTGGGCGGCTTGGGATGAATTTGCAAAAGGTGCAGTTCGTGCGATTGAACAAGCAGGTAGAACGGATATAAAAGTTTATAGTATTGATATGAGCGATGAAGATTTACAAATGATTCAAAAAGAAAATAGTCCATGGGCAGCTTCAGCTGCTGTAGATCCAATGGATATAGGGCGTATTCAAGTTCGCTATTTATATCAAAAAATAAATGGAGAGACTCCAGAGGAAAGAGTTGTCCTAGAACCAGTTTTTGTTGACGCAGAAAAACTTCCAGCAGAAACGGTGACAACAAATGACTTACATGAGTTTATCGAAGGCTGGGGTGCCAGCGAACAAGGTTACACAGATGCATTGAAAGAGTTAGAAAATCAATAACCTCAACTAATTGCAGCTGTCCTTAAAAGTGGACAGTTTCTTTTTTAGAAAGGAGTGTATTTATGGCAAATCCTTTTCTTTCAATGAATTCAATACGTAAATCATTTGGAAATGTGGTAGCACTAGAAAGCGCAGAATTTCATCTAGCAAAAGGCGAAGTGCATGCATTGCTCGGTGTAAATGGTGCGGGTAAAAGTACGCTTATAAAAATTTTATCAGGCGTGTACGAACAAGACGAAGGGGAGATTTGGATAGACGGTGAAAATGTTCGACTCCGATCACCAAAAGCGGCAAAAGACCAAGGGATTTATTGCGTTTATCAAGAAGTGGATACAGCAATTGTTCCTGAATTATCCGTTGCTGAAAATATTATGCTAGATACAATTGCTACTAGCAACCGTTTGTTCATCTCAACCTCGAAGTTGTACAAAGAGGCGAGCCATGCACTGAAGCAACTGCAAGTAGAAAACATTGCAGTACAACAACCAGCATTTAAACTTACTTTAGCTGAAAAACAATTAGTATTAATTGCAAGAGCCCTTGTTAGCTCAGCAAAAATAATCATTTTCGACGAACCAACTGCTCCTTTGTCACTTCATGAATCAGATAAGCTTTTTTCAGTAATTAACAAACTAAAAACGCAAGGTGTTAGTTGTATATTTATTTCACATCGACTTCCAGAAGTGTTTGAAATAAGTGACCGAATTACCGTAATGCGTGATGGAAGGCTAGTGGAAACTTTTCATACACTAGATGCAGAACCAGAAATTATTATAGAAGCAATGCTTGGTGCTTCTTTTGATCAGGAGCAGGTAACGCGAAATTATACATTAGGAGAAACAATACTCGAGGTAAAAGGATTATCAGATGGTCAAAAATTAAAGGATCTTTCGTTTACTGTTTCAGAAGGAGAAATTGTTGGTATTGTAGGACTCGTTGGTGCAGGGAAAACGGAGCTGGCCAAAGTGTTGTTTGGTTCAAGTCCACAAAAAAAGGGTAGTGTAATGCTTTCAGGTAAAAACCTAAACGTAAAACATCCCGAGGATGCAATACGTGCCGGCATGGCACTTATTCCAGAGGAACGCAGAAAAGAAGGCCTTTTTGTGCATGAGTCTTTACAAACGAATACTTCTTTTCCGAACTTAAAAAAATTTTCAGGCCTATTATTTATGAATAAAAGAGCTGAAAAAAGTTTTGCAAAGGATATCATTAATCGACTACAAATTAAAACAGATCACACAGAAACACCGCTTGTCCATTTAAGTGGGGGAAATCAACAAAAAGTAGTTATTGGAAAATGGATGTCACGTAATTCCAAAGTCTATTTATTTGATGAACCGACCAAAGGTGTTGATATCGGTGCAAAAAAGGACATTTTTAAGCTAATTCGTGACCTAGCAGAGGACGGGAAAGGTTGCCTATACTTTTCTAGCGAGATACAAGAAGTAATCGGTATTTCGGATCGTATTTTAGTTATGTATAATGGTCAATTCGTGAAGGAGTTTTCACGTGCAGATGCGACCCAAGAAAGGATTTTGCTGTATGCAAGCGGGGGAAAAGAAGAATAATTTACAAGAGCAAGGTATTCAATTTATTTTTAAATACGGGGCCATCGTTTTATTATTTATAATTATTTTATATTTTAGCTCCATCAGTAATGTTTTTTTTACATATGGAAATTTTACAGATATATTACGTTCCATTTCTATCGTTACTCTCTTAGCGTTAGGTGTGACTTTTACACTAGTAGTAGGGGGTTTTGATTTATCTGTAGGTTCAACCATGTCTCTATCTACGGTCATAACAGCTTCTCTAATGGTATGGTATGAAATGCCACTTTGGCTTGTGTTAATTTTACCAATATTAATTGGCGCGTTAGTCGGATTGCTCAACAGTTTTCTGATCGTCGTAATAGGAATTCCTGATCTACTCGCAACGTTAAGTATGATGTATATTGTTGCAGGTTTTCATCGCACGTACACAGAAGGCTATTCGATTTATAATAATATGCCTCTTACTGCCGGTGGAACTGCCCCAGGTCAATTGTCGGATGCATTCCTGTGGATTGGTCAAGGAAGAATGCTTGGATTACCAGTTCCGGTATGGATTATGCTTGTAATGGTGTTGCTCGCTTATGTTGTACTCCACCATACTCGTTGGGGACGTGTGCTATATATGACAGGAGGAAACGCGGAAGCCGCAACCTTGTCAGGAGTGAATATCCGAAAAGTGAAATGTGCGGCATACGTGATTTCGGGTATTTTTGCTTCTATGGCAGGTATATTATTTACTGCACGTGTTGGTTCTGGTCAAATTGACGCGGGTGCACCGCTTTTAATGGAAGCCGTAGCAGCTGTCTTTGTAGGATATTCCGTATTGGGAGCTGGAAAACCAAACGCTATTGGCACATTTTTTGGAGCAGCTGTTATTGGTATCTTACTAAATGGATTAACCATTTTAAACTTGCCGTATTATGCTTTTGATATTATTAAAGGAATGGTACTAGTTTCAGCACTTGCAGTTACGTATGTTTATGCTAAAAAACGATTCAACCAAATATAATAAATTTTGTGTCTCGAAGTACTTGTTTTCTGTGCGTGCAAGTATATAATTCTAGCATATACACTATTATTTATTGAATGGGCTGACAGAATGAGAACGTATAATGAAAAGGTTAGTATTTACCATGGCATGGCATCTACTATTGCACTTAACTTTTCGAATAATTTTTTTCCAATTTTCGCGATTACAATATTAGGCGCAACCAATTATCAAGTGGGGTTAATTAGTTCATTACCTCCTTTGATTGCTTTGTTAATGACAATACCAGCAGCTATACTACTAAATCGGGCGGAAGCGCAAAAGAAACTAGTTGCGATGTCTGTTTTACTTGCTCGACTCATGTTTTTGTTGATTGTGATCGTAGTTTATTTACCCTCACCTTCGCTACAAGCTTGGGCATTTTTAGGTATTATTGCATTCATTAGTGTTCCGAACACGGTAGCCACTATTGGATGGCAAACTTTAATTAGTGGAATGGTCAGTGAATCTAGAAGAGGGCAATTCTTCAGTGATCGAAATCGTCTACTAACGATGGTTGGGCTTGTATCGACATTACTTATTGGTATCTTAATGAAAGATGCCTCTGAAAACGTTACTGCGTATCAAATTCTTTTTGCAATAGCTTTTGGTTTTGGATTATTAGAGGTTTTATTCTTATTGAAGCATGAAGAGGATGTCGTGCCAGTAGAGAATAAACTAGTGAAAAAAAAATCCATGGACTGGAGCATTTTTAAAGATGCCAACTATGTTTGGTTTTTAGCTGCTGCGTTATTTTTTAATTTTGCGTGGCAAATGGCATGGGGGTTATTCAATATTTATAATGTACGGGTAGCAGGGGCAACAATCTTTTGGATTAGTATGTTTTCGGTTGGTAGTCTGCTTATGCAGTTTTTAACGTTTCCTTTATGGAAGAAGTGGGCGGATAAAAAGTCCAATATGCTTGTTTTTATATGGGCGGCAGTTGGAATGGCTACAACACCTTTTTTAACTGTGTTATCTACAAACTTATATTATTTAACATTTATCCAAACGATATCTGGATTTTTCTTGTCGGGTACTGTATTGATATTATTTAATTTATTATTGGAGCAATCACCGGAACAATCACGAACGTATTGTATTACGACCTATAATGTATTGCTTGCTTTTGTTGCATTCATCGCTCCACAAATAGGTATTTGGCTATTGGACCACTTAAGTATGGAAATAGCGATGGACATTAGCTCTGTATTACGACTTTTAAGTGCAGGTGGATTTCTTTTTGTATATCTACGATCAAAAAAGGGGCTGTCCCTAAAGTCATATAGTGACTGAGAGATGTTCCCTTTTCCAATGTATTGATTTCCGTTCCAAGACGGACGCTTTCCGCGGGCATGGCTTCAGTCTCCTCAGGCCAACACGATGTTGGTCACGAAGGCGTTGCCACACGAGGTGGCGCGTTCTTAGCCTTCGTTCCTTTGTTCGCTCCTGCGGGGCCTTCAGCGCATGCACCTGCCGCTTCGCTTTCGGTGCAGAAAACATCTGCTATTCCCGCTGGAGTCGCCGTCTTTCACTACAATCAATTGCCTACAAAAAATAGTAATTTTAATAAAAAGGATACAAAAAACAGGTGTAGAAAAAGACTCGTTTTTCTACACCTGCTTCAATTTATGGGCTTATTAGACAGCCCCTTTTTATCGTTATGTTGGTAACGTATCCTTGTATTTCTTCCTCAATTCATTTAAATCTTCCAATTTTGATATAGAATGTTCTTTTTACTCATGATGCGATGGTGTGCTCACAAGATAAGGATGTGCACCAATTTTTATCATGTGTTTTTATTATCTTTTCCCTATTCCATGTAGGATAAACTGGACGGTACGCTCTGTCTCCAATTCATCATCCCATTGACTATCTGGGAATAAGATGTAACGAGAAATTAAGTAACCAAGAATACTGGTGGTGGCTAGTCTAGCCATACTTGCAGAAGGCATTTCAATTAATTGACCTTTATCTTGATAATCTTTAATAACAATCAAAATTCGATCGAATGTTTTTTTCGCAATCTGTTCTAGGAATTGCTCTTTCAATTCAGGATGAAAAGGGATTTCCTGAATCATTATTTTGATAACGGGAAGAAGCTTTTTAATAACCTCTCTTCGGTTTTCAATCGTTGCTCTTAAAAAGTCTTCGGCATTTTCATAAGGTTGATCTAGTACTTTGTGAAAATCTTTTACAATGAATGGACCAATTAGTGTTGTCATGAGTGGAGCAACAATGGAAACGAGCAATTCTTTTTTCGTTTTATAGTGTCGGAAAATGGTGCCTTCAGCGACCCCAGCTTTTTTAGCGATTTCACTTGTAGAGGTAGCAGCATACCCTTTTTCTGAAAATGATTCTATAGCAGCAAGGATAATCTTTTTTTGCTTATCAGTTAATTTTTCTTCCTCAAATAGTTGTTGTAACAATATTTCTTCTTCGGACATCGCTGACTCCTTTCACTCGATACTTCTTATCTTTAGATTTTTCGATACTTCTTTAAAGCAACTATATTTAACACGATAAAAACGAGTGCGAATCCTAACAATACAAATAGGTCATTTTTAATACTATCTAACCCTAATCCTTTATACATAACGTCTACTAACGCATTTCCACCATAGTACATGGGCATACATTTAGCAATCATTTGCATCCATTCTGGCATTCCTTCTATTGGAAGAATACCAGCAAAAAAGACTTGAGGAATGATTGCGATCGGTATAAACTGCATCATCTGGAATTCTGAATTTGCAAAGGCGGATAATAAAATACCAAGTAACAAGGCAACAAGCGCTAGCGATAAATTAATCAAGACAACATTCCATAGAGAACCGACAAGCATAATATCTAAAACCTTCACTGCATAAAAAACAACGATAAGTGTTTGAATAATAGCAAATAGTCCGTAACCGATTAAATAACCAAAAACAATATCTCTCCTTAGAATAGGTGTTGCCATTAATCGATCTAACGTGCCCGTAGTACGTTCTCGTAATAATCCAATTCCAGAGATGAGAAAGACAAAGAAGAAGACAAAGAAACCGACTAAAATAGGACTTAACTGATCAAAAAACGTTGTTTCACTACTTCCATAAATATACGAAGTATGCATATCTGGTGTTTTCGTGTTGCCCAAATTTACTGGTATGTTTGAAAGGTTACTTTGAATATCTTGAAGAAATTTGGACAAGTTATTTGCTTGTTCCTTTGCACTTTCGAAGGAGATGGCCTGTAACACTTTTGTTTGTAAAACCTTGGATGTAGAAGGTTGATCATTTGTAAGTGTTAGATGGATTTCTTCTCCCTCTATTTGAAGAAACCCATCTAAGTGATCATGCTTCATGACTTGATTTGTATTTTTTAGTTGATCATACTGGATAACTTCAATTTCTTTGTCATTTAATTGTTCCACTAACTCCTCTTCAATCCCATTTACCCCTAGTCTAGGAGAGGAGGTATCAGCAGAAAGTAAGTAATGCAATAGAGTTAAAATGACTAGTGGTGCAACCATCATTAAAGCGAGTGTTCGTTTATCTCTTACCATTTGGATACAAATTCGTTTAACTAATGCGATTGTTCTCATCTTTCTCACCTCCAGCTTTTAAAAATACCTCTTCTAAACTATTAATTTGGTAATTGTTTTTCAATTCGAACGGAGATCCACTTGATATTATTTCTCCATCTCTAACCATAGCAAGTTGATCACATTTTTCTGCTTCGTCCATCACATGGGTTGTAATTAAAATGGTTTTACCTTCCTCTTTAAGGCGAGTAATCTCTGCCCAAATAGACTTTCTAAGCTCAGGATCGATCCCAACAGTCGGTTCATCTAATATTAATATTTGTGGATCGTGAATTAATGCAATTGCTAGAGATAACCTTCTCTTCATTCCACCTGAATAATTCTGAACTTTTTTTGTTAAATGAGGAGTCAAATTAACTAAATTAGCAGCATATGCAATTCGCTTTTTTTGCACATCTTTGTTTAATTTATAGAGGGAAGCAAAAAAAGTAAGATTTTCTAGTCCAGATAAGTCATTGTATAAAGCATCTGCCTGCGCCATGTACCCAATTTTTTGTAACAGATTCAAATTCGGAACTTGAGTATTTAGTACGTGAACTTGACCGCTGGAAGGTAGATCCATTCCTACGATAATTTTCACCAATGTTGTTTTACCAGAACCAGATGGTCCGATTAAGCCGAATATTTGACCAGAACCTACTGAAATACTAATGTCATTTAACACATTTTTATTTCCGAAACTTTTACTTACTTGATGCAATACAATGGTTGAGTTCATATTTAGAAACCTCCTCATTAGTTTGAGAGTGAGTAATCACTCATCTTGTTTTTATTATATGCATTACGAAACAAAGTTCAATGGTGTATGCTTCTTATAAAAGAATAATATAATTTATGTATGCGATTAGGATTGTATAATCACTATGATTAAAGTAAATGATTGCAAGGGGGGATTTTGAATAAAAACTCTAATTTCATTCTTAGTATTATTGATTTCGGTCTTATTTTATTTTAATTTGCAAATTACAGAACCTTTTAAGGAAGAGTTCCACGGGAAACAATTTTCGACATTTTATTTGGATTATGAAGAAAGTAAAATCGAGATTGGTATGATTGGAGATATTTTGTTGCATCTTCCATTATACAATTATGCAAGCTTTCTTCCTTCTTTTGAACCGGTAAGAGAAGAGTTGGAGTCAATCGATTTTTTATTAGCAAATCAAGAGTCTATTCCAGCAGGCGTTGAGTTTGGCTTATCTGGGTACCCAGACTTTGCTAGCCCAGCACATATTATAAGTGACTTGAAAACGATCGGTGTTGACATGGTATCGATGGCGAATAATCACACACTTGACCAAAAGGAAGCGGGTGTTTTGGCAGCCATAAACAATATGAAAACATACGATATGCCTTATATTGGCGCTTATGAATCGTTCGAGGATTTACAAACAGATCGTATCATTCAAGTAGAGAATATTAACTTTGGATTTCTCAGTTATACTTACGGTACGAATGGTCATGAAACGCCAAGTGAAAAGGATTATTTGGTGAACCGAATCGATGTAGAAAAAATTGCAAAGGATATTCGTTCCTTGAAGCCAAAAGTGGATTTTGTTGTAGTAAATATGCATTGGGGAAATGAGTATGAGCTTGAACCAACCGACAACCAGAAGCAACTAGCAAGTGCAATTGCGGATGCAGGCGCAGACATTATCTTTGGTCATCATCCTCATGTTATTCAGCCTTATGAGGTGATAACGACAGGTAGTGGTCACCGAACGCATGTGTTTTATTCGTTAGGGAATTTCTTTTCAGCACAAAAAATGGAGAACACGAACGTCGGTGGAATTGCAAAGTTAGAGATTTTGAAAAAAAGCATCAACGGCAAGCAAGTGTTAAGTATCGAGAATCCTACTTTCATATCAACAGCTGTTGTGAAGGGAGAACCTTATACGGTGAATTTGCTTGTAAACGTGGAAAATCAGATCGGCAAAACGGATAAATGGGTGCAGCAACATGTATTTGGTAGTTGTAATTGTCAATCTAAATAATTTTAAAAAGGTTATTGAAGCAAAACTCTGGCATGGTTATGAATGCTAGAGTTTTGTTTTTTGTCGTAATATATTTTTAAATGCCATTACATGTCGTTTGTTTTCCATCACAGGTGAGCATACACAGGAAAACAATCGCTTGAAGGCTGGATGACTAAGGGGTAGGATAGAAAGATTATGCTGCTGAACATCTCTTTTTATCGTATGGATGGACAGAAGTGACAACCCTTGCCCGCTATGAATAATCATTTCTTTAATCCCTTGGTTACTACTAATAGTAAGTATAGATTTCACCTTTAAACCATTGGAACGAATCATATGTTTTAAATATTCTCGCGTCCCAGAGCCTTCTTCCCTCATGAACCATGTTTGGTTTTGAAGATCTGCCATATTAACTGCCTCTTTTGAAACTAACTCATGCTGTATTGATCCAACGATGAATAATTCATCCTCCATGAAAGGCTCTACTAGCAATTCTCTATCATTTGTTTGACCCTCTATCAACCCAATATCGACATTAAGCAGTCGAACCGATTGAACAATTTCTTCCGTATTTCCTATAAATACTTCTATTTCAAGATTTGGATACTTCGCATGAAGTTCCACGAGTAATGGCGGAAGAACGTATTCACCTATAGTAAAGCTTGCACCAATGATGAGCTTTCCAATAATGTCATGGTGATGTTCGAGGATATCTTTTTGCGTTTGTTCATACATGGAAAGTATTTGTTTAGCTCGCTCATATAAAATTTCACCAGTAGGGGTGATTTTTAATACTTTTGGTGAGCGTATAAGCAGTTCCGTTTGAAATTCGGCTTCTAAGTTTTTTATATGCACACTTACACTCGGTTGTGAGATGTGAAGGAACTCAGCGGCTCTTGTAAAATTTTTTGTTTCTACTAGCGTTACAAATGTTTTAAGGGCATCATAGTACACTTGCTCACATCCAATCATTAAAAATCTTAATAATAGCGATTATATATATGTATTTTACTAATAATAGAAAGTTCCGTAAAGTGAACTTCACATAGGGGGGATTATGGAAGATGAAAGAGAAAGCTAATACATTTAAAATGAACCGGTCATTTTTTTACGGCATAGGTATTACACTGGTTATTGCTATATTAGCAAAATTATTATCCGGAGTTCCGTTTTTATCTATTATGGGACAATTAGTGATTGCTATTATATTAGGTATGGTTTGGAGCGCAACAATTGGTGTACCAACGCAGTTTCAAAGCGGTGTTTCTTTTTCAAGTAAAAAGTTGTTGCGATTAGGAATTATTTTATTGGGTATGCGGTTAAATTTAGCGGATATTTATCATGCTGGATTAAGTGTATTTTTAATTGCTCTTATTAATATTCTTTTTGCTTTATTTGTTGTATATGGATTTTCTCGTTTGTTTGGGGTAGATAAGAAGTTAGGTATTCTAACGGCTTGTGGGACAGCGATTTGCGGAGCGGCAGCAATTGTAGCGATAGCACCGCAAGTGAAAGCGAATGACGAAGAAACTGCCATAGGGGTTGCAACAATTGCTATACTTGGTACGTTATTTACGTTAGTATATACTTTTCTTTATCCTATCATGAATTTAACTTCTAGCGGATACGGTGTATTTGCTGGTGGGACATTACATGAAATAGCACACGTTATAGCTGCAGCGGAACCAGGAGGAAGCGATGCTGTGGATCTTGCTGTAATTGTGAAGCTCACGCGAGTAGCACTTTTAGTACCAATTGCTTTAGTTATAGGTTTTATTGTGCAAAAAGGAGAAAAAGGTGACTCGAAAAGTAAGTTTTCTATGTCCAGTATACCTTGGTTTATCATTGGATTTTTAGTAATGAGTGGTATTCACACGCTGGGGATTATTCCTGAAGAACTTGCTAGTTTTATTGTTTCAGTTGCATATCTACTTATTGGAATGGCAATGGCTGGGCTTGGGTTAAATATTGACATAAGAACATTTAAAAAGTTGGGCGTAAAGCCTTTTGCTGCTGGTCTGATCGGCTCTATTTTATTATCTATTCTAGGGTACGCACTTGTTTTCGCATTTCATTTAAATGTTTAGAAGGGGGTCTCCATGAGAGAACAAGATCATGATCGATTACTACGTATTAAAACAGCAGGAATTCGTGAGTGGCAACATCAGTCTGCACATTACAATCGTTACGAAGCAACCCCTTATATGGCACTCGAGGCACTTTTTGATGAGTATATGTGTACAAGTTCAGACAGATTTGTAGATTTCGGATGCGGTAAAGGTCGATTCTCATTTTACATCCATCACCATCTTCACGTTTCTGTAACTGGAGTTGAAATGAGTGGGCAGTTGTATCAAGAAGCACTGGAAAACCAAGGTAGATATATGGAGAAGGTAAAACACTCTAGAGCATCGATTAGGTTTGAACAAATCCTTGCAGAGGAGTATGAGGTTGAATCGAAAGAAAATCGGTTTTATTTTTTCAATCCATTTTCCATTCAAATTTTTCAAAAGGTCATCAGTAATATTCTTCTGTCGGTTGAAAATCATCCACGTTCAGTCGATGTAATCTTGTATTATCCTACTCCAGAGTACATCCAGTTTCTCGAAGTGAATACTGCATTCGAAATACTGAGAGAAGTAAGGGTGCCTGAGTTATATGACCAAAATAGCAATGAGCGATTTTTAATATATAGATATGAATAGTTGAAAGCCCCCTACAATATAGAAACTGTTGTAGGGGGTTTTCACGCAAAACGTTATTTTTTTTAAAAGATAAGAAAAACTTGGTATGTCATGAACGTCCGCCGTAGCGGAAATCTACGGTTATTCTTCTTAAAAGGATCGGGCGTCTTTTTGCCCGGCTTTTCTTAACCCTTCCAGAAGCTCCTCGTATTTCACATACCAAGCTTTCCACTGATCTTTTCTAGACGCTATTGTGCGACCATCTAAAATGGCTTCAATGACATCTAGACATACATGCCAGCCAGCTAAATCTTTTACTTTTTGCTCGGAGAAAGATGAGATAGTTTCGATGAAGGTTAATTGACAACCGTCGTTAACAGACGATAATTCAAACCTGGCAATATCTTCTCCCCATTCAAAAGCCAAAATCTTGAAAGCTTCATAATCTAGAATTTTCATATCAATGAAATTCCCGTCTTGCATATCAAATTTGATTAAGCCACCATTGCGTAAATCGACCACTTGAAGTTCTGTAAACCATTGTTGCAACTTCTCATTATCTGTCAACATCGACCAGACTTCTTCAACTGAATGATGGAAATGACGTTCGTAACGAGCGGTATAGATTTCACTTTCTTTTTGAATCGTTGCAATCATTAGCAATTCCTCCTTAAAATTTCATTACAAGCAATGCATCGCATCTTCTGCTTCGTCCCAAGGAACTTTATAACCTTTTCCTTTTGCACAGAATATAGAAGTGGATGTGTATTCAGGGTCTGCTTCTTTATAATAACCAATTTTTTCTATGACTTCTTCTGCGTTATGGCAACGGTCGTATCCACCAAATAGTAAACTGAGCGTTCCTTTGCCATGTGTGAAAGAAGCAAAAGTCGTACTATAATTCATGAATGTTGCGACGGGTACCCGTCCTTTTACAATTACTTTGTCTCCAACAGTTTCTGGAGATTCAAAGGTTCCATGCGCTTGTTGAATATCAGATAAGACTCGCCCAATGAGATCCATATCTACTTTTATCTTATAGTCGTAAAATGGTTCGAGTAGCACATTCTCTGCTTTTTCTAAACCTTGCCGTAAAGCACGGTAAGTTGCTTCTCTAAAGTCGCCACCAGATGTATGTTCGTTGTGGCCTCTTCCAGTAAGTAAAGTAATCTTCACATCTGTTAATGCAGAACCCGTTAGTAATCCATGGTGATCTCGTTCCAATAAATGATGACGGACTAAGTTTTGATTGCCAATCGATAAATCATTTGCATGACATACATTTTCAAATGAAATACCACTATCTCTCTCATTTGGTTCGATTAATAAATGTACTTCTGCATAATGCTTTAAGGGTTCAAAATGACCATATCCTCGAATTGCACTGTCTATTGTTTCCTTATAAAGAATTCTAGGTTCACCAAAAGATACATTGAAGTAGAAGCGCTCTTGCACTATTTGTTCAAGCACTTCGAGCTGAATAACACCCATCACATGTACATGTATTTCTTGGAAATGCTCATCCCAATAAACGCTTAAGGAAGGGTCTTCTGCGTCTAATAGCTTAAAGCAACGCAATACTTCTTTGACATGGATAGAGGTGTCAAAAATGACTTTAGATTTTAGCGTTGGAATCATATCAAATGTTGTCTTGTCAGCGATAGCACCAAGGCAGTCACCGATAGAAGGTATTGTGAGTCCGGTTACAGCTACTAGTTCACCAGCAATTGCTTGGTCCACTGTTTTAAATTTATTTCCACTATATATTCGAATTTGTGTTATTTTTTCTGATTGTTCTTCGTACTTCACTTCATCTCGAACTTTCAAAGTTCCACTCAAAACTTTTAGGAAGGTAACTCGATTTCCGCTTTCATCATGGCGAATTTTATATACTTGAGCAGCAAAATCACCTGATTTACTATAGGAAGTCTCTGTTAACATATCAAGTTTATCTAAAAACTCAATGATCCCTATGTCTTTCAGTGCAGAACCGCTAGAACAAGCAAAGATTTTATTTTCCTGAATCATGCATTTGAATGTCTGTATCCATAAATCTTGATCATAGCCAGTGTCCATATATTTTTCTAAAAGGTCTTCATCGCGCTCTGCAATAAATTCGATGAATTCATCGTTAAACGAATTCGTCAAATCGTATACATCTTCGGATAAATTTGTACGAATCTCTTCTAAAACACTTGCTGCATTGGTTCCTTCATAATCGGTTTTGTTAATAAAGAAAAAGGTTGGGACTTGGTGTTTTCTAAGTAGCTGCCAAACGGTTTCCGTATGACCTTCTACGCCATCAACGGCACTAATAAGAATAATAGCGTAATCCATTACTTGAATCGCGCGTTCCATCTCTGGAGAGAAATCGACATGTCCAGGTGTATCGATTATATAATAGGTGGAATTGTTATAAGAGAATATCCCTTGATCTGCAAAAATTGTAATGCCTCTAGTTTTTTCTATTGAATGACTATCGAGGAAAGAGTCTTTATGATCGACACGACCTCTTTGTCTAATCGTTTTTGTATGATAAAGCAGTTGCTCAGAAAAAGTTGTTTTCCCGGCATCCACATGTGCAAGAATTCCAATCGTTTTGTGCATATTGTCACCTCTTGGCTCCATTATAGCAAATGAAAAGCTATCGGCATGCTATACTAAAAGGACAACTTTAGAATCAAGGAAGGAAATAAGCCATGCAATATTCAAAAACAAAGATGCAAGAACTAGTAAAGTACAGTCCTGAACTTTCTAAACGATTGAAAGAAGTAATGAAGGAACATGATTTGGAAAAAAGCTTTGCCTTAAAAGCTCTATACCACTCAGAAGTAAAAGACGGTGGAAAGTACCAAAGAGATTACCAAGATTTATAAAGAAAACTGCGATCAATATGATCGCAGTTTTTTTACGTATTGGAGATGGTTCTATAGTTATTATTGCAGGTTAAAGTAACAGAACTCTATGTATAGGAGCTTTTGGAGTGCTTGGAACTGAACGAGTTCTTCAACAATACCTGGATTTCTTGATGCGGAGGGTAATCGTGTGGTAGTCATTCGTCCGTCGCTCTCCATAAGCGATAGTAATAGAAGTGCCCAAGCTTTTGAAAATGAAAGAATAGCCACTTTCCTATTTATACAGTAAGCAGCCAAAGATGCAATTTTGGCTGCTCAGCCCTTCTCTATCGCATTTCCGCCTTTACACTAAGAATAGAAAGGTAGCTACACTTAGCTCTCCGTAACCATTTAAAGATCATTTCGTCCAAAGCGAACCAAAAACGTACAAGTGAAAAAATGGGATTCTTGCGCATTTCTTGTGTAATGTGATGGGTAAAATTGGATAATAAGCAGCCGTGATTTAATAATAAATTACTTTAAATACCAAAAAACTAAATATAAAGATAACAAATAATTTACAAAACTATCATACTATTTTAACAATTCAAAATTAAACTACCTATTGGAGATGTTTATTTTATGCAGAGAGAGGAGAGTTCCTGGGCGAGGAAGGTTTGATGATAAAAGTAAGCTACTAAATGGAGGAATAGAAATGAAACGTAAAATTTCAAGTTTAGTTATGGCTACTGCTTTATTATCAGGAAGTGTCTTTATTCCTGTGGCAGTAACTAATGTAAGTGCAGCAACTACACAACTGCAACAAAGTGCTCAAAAAGAAACAATTATTGTAAATGGCCAGGAAAAAGTAATCTCTTTTACACAAGTAAACAAGAAAAAGCTATATTCCATTGATCAATTATCTCAAATTATGGTTGCTACTGTGAAATACAATAGCAAAACGAAGGCATATGAAGTTTCCAAAAAAAGCGGTAAGCAAGTCAAAAAAATAGACTATAAAGCAAATGTTGCAGATGTAGTTATTAATGGTAAAAAAACCAAGTTAAGTACACCAACTAAAATGGTAGGGAAAACATTATTTGTAGAAGCGGATTCTTTTGTTAAAACATTTGGTGGTGATCTACTAATAGATAAAAGTCTTTTAATTACAGTCGCAGGAACTTTTAATCTAGCGGAAAAATCATTAACTGTTGATGGAAGTGAGAAAAAGGTAAAAGGTCTAAGTATGAATGGTAAACAATTATACTCAGTACAAGATATTGCAAAATTATTTTCTGCTACTACAACAGTTAATAAAAATAACGAAGTATTAGTTACGAATAAAGATAAAACGATCAAATTGAAATTATCAAACAAAGCTATGACAGTAAATAATAAAGTAATCAATTTAAAAGAAAATCCTATTTTAGTTAAAAATGTGGTGTATGCAGATCTTTCCGATTTAGTTCATGCATTCAATGGAGACATTCTTCCAACTCAAACCAGCTACTTTGTTTCAACAACAGGACTAGTAAGTGGAGATACATTTAAACCACAATGGGTTGACAATGGTTCTATTCTTGTAACAAATGAAACGGAAACAGAAAGTCGTTCTATGGTTGTCGACACTTCTTCTAAAAAAGGATTATTTACAGTAAATGCAACTGAATTAGCAGTATCTCCTAATGGAAAACAAGCTATTTATTCAGACGAAAACGGTTATGTATATTTAGTAGATTTAGTAACTAAAAAAATAAATGGAATTAACTTGTCTGACGATTCCGTTAAATTGGAATTTGTTTGGTCACCAGATGGTCAAAAAGTTTATTTCTTACAAGGCGATAAAAGCGAGAAAGTTTCCTATATTAATGTGGTAGATGGTTCTATTAAGAAGATCTTTGAAGACAAACTAAGTTACAAAACGGATCTACGTTTGTCAATGGACGGTAAAAAAGTTCTTTATATTGTAGGTAAAGAAGGAATAACAAAAAATACTGAAGGTGAAAATCCAGAAGTAGATAGCATCGATTTAACAGACACAGAACAACAAATATATGTAGTGAACTTAGAAGATGCTGAACCAAAGGCAATTCCAGTTACTATTACAAAGGAAAACAAAGTTTTTCATAGCTTTTTAGCAGATGGAAGTATTGTGTATGTAAGTGCAGACCCTGAAAGTGACAAACTTCCAGATGTAAAAATGATAAGTGTAGATCAATCTGTTTCAACGCTTATTTCAAATAAAGACATTAATAATCTCGTTGTAACTTCTAAAGGAGAAGTAATGATTTTGGTAAGAGAAAGTAATGGGAATTCGGTTATTTATGAATGGAGCAATGCAACGAAAAAATTAAAGAACATTGCTCAAACAAAATTAGAATTAACATCTTTCTCGGTTTCAAATGATGGAAAATCCATCGTGGCAACAACACCTGGAACAAATGGTGAAACATTGGTTTTATTCAAAAATGGTGTAATGGAATTATTAACAAAATAGGATAAGGGGTAGATTATAAATGAATATTATTAAACGTGTAGCGATTTTAACACTGTCATTAATTGTGGCTGTCAGTTTTGCATTCAGTGGTGTTGCTTCTGCAGCAACAAAGGGAAAAATTGTTGTAGCTGGATCAACAGCGTTACTACCATTGACACAACAAGCTGCTAAGGAATTTAAAAAGCTTAATCCTAAAGTGTCTGTATCAGTTTCAGGTTCTTCCTCTATTGCTGGCCCACAATCAGTAACAAAAGGCGCTGCAACAATAGGGGCTGTTGATTGGGATGCTACGACAGACGTTCCAGGATTTAAAGCATTTTCAGGACTGAAAGCACACAAAATAGCAGTTATTCCTTTTGCAACAATTATTCATAAAGAAAATCCTGTTAAAAATTTAACAACAAAGCAATTACAAGATATTTATGCTGGAAAAATTAAAAACTGGAAAGAAGTTGGCGGAAAAGATGCAGCAATTGTTGTTGTAAACCGCAAACACGGTTCTGGTACACGCGTAAACTATCAGATGAAAGCATTAAATGGAGCAGCTTTTATGACGAAAGGCGATAACTATAAAGAAGTAGGGAAAAGTGGGGAAATGGTTACTGGTGTTGATTCCAATCCAAATGCTATTGGTTACGTAGACCTTGCTTATGTAAAAGGGAATATTAAAGCAGTTGATATCAATGGGGTAGCAGCTACAACGAATAACGTTATTAATGGAACGTACAAAGTTTGGAGTTATGGTTATCTAGTAACAAAAGGCGAGCCAAAAGGTGCTGATGCGGAGTTCATTAAGTATATCCAAAGCAGTAAATTCCAAAATGGTTCTTTAACTAAATTGAAGTTTATCCCAATAGCTAAAATGAAATAAGTTCTTATTCATTTAAATAAGTTAAAATGCCAGCCGATTAATAGGCTGGCATTATGTTAGTATTTGGAGGATATTATGGCGAAAATGGAGCAGGAGCTACTGGAATTACATACGTTAACAAACAAGAAGGAAAAAAGAATAAAGAAGAGTACTTACTTTTATAATCGAATGTTTCAGCTTTTTTGTTTATTAAGTGTCGTAATTTTAGGACTAGCCCTATTATCTATTATTTTTTTTGTAGGTCGTACTGGATTATTAGTATTTATAGATGTTTCTTTTCAAGAATTCTTTTTTTCAACCTTATGGGAACCGTATGATGAAAAATTCGGTGCAGCTACCTTTATATTAGGAACACTTGCTTTAACGGGTTTAACTTTACTATTTGCAGCACCTATTTCCATAGGAGTTGCAATATTTACTGCTGAAATAGCTCCCGATTGGCTAAAGCGAATAGTGCGTCCAGTACTTGATTTATTAGTAGGTATTCCATCTATTGTTTACGGATATTTAGGTTTAACAATACTTATTCCTTTTTTAAGAAATATTACTGGAGCTACTATGGGAGATGGGCTTCTTGCAGCATCTATTGTATTAAACATTATGGTATTACCTACTATTTCAAGAATTAGTGATGATGCCATTTCTTCTGTCCCTATGGAGTTAAGAGAAGCAAGTTATGCACTTGGGAGTACGAGGATGCAAACGATTATAAAAGTGATTCTTCCTGCCGCATCACCTGGACTCTTCACTGCTGTTATTTTGGGAATGGCACGTTCAATAGGCGAAACTATGGCAGTTGTTATGGTCATAGGTAACACTCCCCAACTGCCATCCAATTTATTGACTCCAACTGCAGTATTAACAAGCAATATTGTAAATCAAATTATTGATGTAGAGTTCGATTCAACTTGGAATTACGCCCTTTACATGATGGCGTTCTTATTACTACTTATTTCAAACTTACTAATAATTATTATTAGAAAGCTTCGAGTAAAAGGAGCATGAGAATGAATGGAATTTCGTCTAACGGATTATATAAAAAAATAAAAAAATCGAGTGATCAAGTATTCACATTAGGTTTATGGATCATTACGACATTTATATTAGTGCTCATTTTTGGATTACTAATATATATTTTATCTAAGGGATTACCTAAAATTTCTTTTGGTTTTTTAGTAGGGCTACCTAGTGAGATTGATGTAGGTGGAGGAGTTGGTCCATTTTTAATTAACTCTATTTATGTGTTAATCATTTCGCTATTAATCTCCATTCCAATTGGAATTGGATCAGGAGTGTATTTAGCAGAATATGCACCAAACAATAAAATGACAGATTTTATTCGAACTTGTGTGGAAAGCTTAGCATCAGTTCCTTCTATTGTCATTGGTTTATTTGGTTACATGTTATTTGTTGATATATTTAATGTTGGTCTGACTATAATTGGTGCAGGTATTACACTTTCTCTTTTAAACTTACCTGTTATAACTCGAGTTACCGAGGAAGCAATCCAGGCTGTACAAAATGATTTAAGGGAAGCTTCCTATGCTCTAGGAGCAACCAAATCATTAACCATTTCAAAAATAGTGATATCTGCAGCTTTAAATGGAATTGTCAGTGGAGTAAGTCTTGCCGCATGTAGAGCATTTGGAGAGTCTGCCTTAATACTACTAGTAGGAGGTACAGGAACCTCCGGTGAAATGTGGGATTGGAATTTCTTGTCACAGGGAGGAACTTTACCAGTACACTTGTGGTATGTACAATCGGAAGCACTGGTAGAAGATGCATCCGAAATTGCTGAAAAAACTTCTGCTTTGTTAGTATTAATTACCCTTATATTGAGTTTATCCATGAGACTTCCATTATGGATAAGAGATTTTCGCTTTCATTCTAAATCTAAAAAAGGATAAGTCCTTCATATAATGGATTTTCTTCTAAATAACCTTATAGTGTAGACTGTTTTCAAGTGTCTACACTATAGGGGGTTTTTTAAAGAATAAAAAAGTATATAATTTTCCGTTCGATAAATCCAGTGTTTCAGATATTTGGGAGAAAAAGATCGATTCAATAATACTGCTGATTTCCGTTACAGGCGGACGCTTTCTGCGGGGTGAGCGATGAGTCATCACCGCCGCTCACGCGTCCGTTGTGATGTCTCATCTGTCTCACTCATACCGCTGGAGTCGCCGCCTTCCACTACAATCAAGAAATGTTTTCAAAACAATCATAAATGAAGGACAACTAAAAAATAAGGAAGTATATAGTTTTTAAGTGCATAAAGTCACTGGTACTTTGAACGGTGGGAAAATGTAGTGGATTGTATACAAGGTAAGGTAGAGGGTGGACCTGTTAGCTAGCAAGAATCTTTAAGAAGAGCATTCTGCTAATTTTCTTCTACTGCTAAAAGAGTATATGACCAAAAAATAGTTAGCGTCTATTGTTTAGAGGAGCACTAGAGCACCCGAAATTGTATCTTCGGGTGCTTCCTTTATGAGTTGGAAAGCATCTTTTCCCTCATTATCCAAAAAGATCTTACCCTTATTCGTACCGTTGAAGGAGGGCGACGACCAGCCTCTCAAAAAATCAATCGGTAATGATATAGCAATAAGTCTGTCCAAATACCTCCGGAAACGATACAAAACAGGTTTTGTACTTAGAGAGCGCTTGCGCTTTTCTTATTAATAGTAATTTTTATAATTTTCACTATTGTTAGAATATTTTATTTTATAATAAACAATAAGATACCGAAGATAAGGGGGATATATAGTGAAAACACTTGTAAGTAGAATCGAGGGTTTGATTGAACAATCAAAAGGTACATGGGGAATCGTTTTGGAAGATTTGGATTTAGGGCAGAAGTGGGAGTTAAATGGAGATGAACTCTTTTACGCAGCAAGTGTTATTAAAGTACCTATAATGGTTGCAGTTTTCTCCGCTGTTGAACACGGGGAATTAGCGTTAACTGATCCAATTATTCTAAAGCAAGACGGCTTCGTAGGTGGTTCTGGTGTTCTTCAACACTTGACCCCGGGAACGTCTCTATCCATTCAAGACATTATTATGCTGATGATTATCCAAAGTGATAACACTGCAACGAATATACTGATTGATCTTGTTGGAGTGGATAACATTGTACAGTCGATGAAAAAAGAGGGGATGGAGAAGAGTACAATTTATCATAAGCTAATGATGAATAATCCAAATCCAAAAGACTTCAATCAAATTACAGCGAATGATATTGCAAAGGTTTTAAAACAGATGGCTACAGGGGGTCTAGTGTCTTTAAAAGCTAGTGATCAAATGATTGGTATGATGAAAAAGCAACAAATAAAAGATTGTTTACCAGAAAAACTACCGTCCCCATACTCCAATTTCAATAATGGCATGACTGCTTGGGAGTTGGCTCATAAAACAGGATGGATTCCGGGTACTCGCCACGATGTTGGCATCTTTTTCGTTGGACAACGAAAACTAGTTGTAACTGTTCTATCAAAGGACGAAGATGACTTAATATCCAAGCAAATCATATCTGATATCGGAGAAGAGATATATCATTATTTGCGATGAAAGGATGTTGTTCGGTTAAAAACCTGTAAATATGCTTCTTTTTCGTGTTATTAAAACAGTAGAAAGTCATTTCTAGCTCTCCTGAAACTTACTGTCATACTATTTTTTCTGATGAATGCCTATTCAATTCTTGGTTCTGACTTAGAAAATATAGCGTGTTATAATGGAAGTAATATTGGAGGGAATACATTGATGAATAATAGCCGCCAACCGGCATTTATCTATACATTTGCATACAATGATGCAGAACGCTCTCTATGTCACTTAGAGATGCGCTCTTTTTTTGGAAAAGACACAGAGGTAAAAATTATAAAGAGTAGTATAAAAATTGATCCAAGTAGAAGTCCATTTATGAAAGGTAGAGTGGAAGTTTTAGCAGAGGGTGACACTGTAGAGGAAATTGTTGCACAGGCTCCCGCTTTTGGATCGGAAAATGAAACAAATAAAGTGATCTTTTTAAAGATTAACGATCGACAAGGAAAAGATAAAATTGAAAATAGCGAACGTCTTCAAATAGAAAGAGCTATTGGGACTGAAATGCAAGGAGATTTCGATTTACATAATCCGAACCAACTTTACGCAGTAGTTCCATACGAAGGTCGTTGGTATTTTGGTACGTATACAAAAAGTGAGCCAGTATGGTTTGCACATATAAAAAAGCCGCGGGAGTATTCTACTGCACTTAGCACCCGAGTAGCACGTGCAGTAGCAAATATTGCGGTTCCTCATCCAGAGGGTGTTCGAGCAATTGATCCTTGTTGTGGTATAGGAACGGTTCTGGTAGAAGCGTTATCCATGGGTATCCATATTGTAGGGAGAGATATTAATCCACTCGTTTGCGATGGCTCTAGAGAAAATATTGCATACTTTGGTTTAACAGGAGATGTAAAGAAGAGCGCCATTGAAGAGATTATAGAGACGTATGATGTGGCAATTATAGATTTACCTTATAACTTATATACACATGTGTCGTGGGAAGATCAATTTACGATTTTAAAACATGCGAGAAGAATTGCAAAAAAGGTAGTTATTGTAACGATCGAATCAATGGACGACCGATTAGAGTCCGTAGGGTTACAGATCAAGGATCGCTGTATTACAAAAAAACAACAATTTACGCGTGAGGTAGTTGTTTGCGAGTAAGTTAAGGGCGAAGGGGGAACGAAGGATGAAAGACTTATCCATTGTTGCGCTATTAGATGTGATTGGTGAATTGTTTTCAGATGAAATATCTATAGCAGTTTCTGACACGGAAAAATACATTTACTATCGGTCAAGTAAACGAGTTGATTTGAAAATATCTCCTGGTGATCCAGTAAAAGAAGGAACACTTGCTTATAAAGCCATGAAAAGTAAGCAAAATGTATCGGAATTTATTGATCGAGAGGTGTTTGGTGTCCCTTATCATGGAATGGCTGTGCCTTTTCAGCATAATGGCGAGTTAGAAGGCTGTGTATTAGCTATTCATCCTGCGTTTACCGATGGAAAATCTGTAATAACGATTAAAACACAAGACGGTTGGGTTCCTATTCCTTTTTCTGATGTTATTTATTTAGAAGCGAAAGATCGTAAAACACATATTGTAACGAAATCTTTCTCTGGAACCCATACTAGTTCCTTGCAAGACTTTGAATATCGGCTTCCAAGGGATTTGTTTATCCGTTGTCATCGTTCTTTTATCGTAAATGTTCATCATATTAAAGAAATTTATCCTGATACGCATTCTACGTTTGTGTTAGCGATGAATAATGAAGAAAAAATATCAGTAAGCCAATCGTATTCTAGTTATTTTCGAAAGTTATTAGGATTTTAATAAACGGCACTTGAATAAGGGGAAAACTCCCCGCTATTCAAGTGTTATTTAAATTTACAATTATAAATATAACGGGGAAAAAAATATAATAAAAAACAAATGCTGTTTTAGCATTTGTTTTTTCTGTTTCATTCAAAAAATAAGTAAGTTTATCAAGTTTTTTCGAAATTGTGACAAAACGCGATAAAATTATCTAAATGCACTTTTTCAAGGGGGATGAAATAAATGGAAAAGAATATTGGGCGTATAAAAGATACTAGTTTACATAGCTTTGTTGTTAGCGCAGAAAAGGCTGCTTCTTGGATTGAAGATGGAATGACTTTAGGTTTAAGCGGATTTACACGTGCAGGTGACGCAAAAGCAGTTCCATTTGCATTAGTGGAAAGAGCGAAAAAAGACCATTTTAAAGTGAATATATTTACAGGAGCATCTTTAGGTTCCGATCTAGATAAAGTGTTATCAGAAGCGGGTATTATAAATAAGCGTTTACCATTCCAAGCAGATGCAACCATGCGAAAAAATATTAATGCTGCTAACCACTTATTTGTCGATCAGCATTTATCACAAACAGCAGAAATGATTCGAGCAGGCGCATTACCTGCAATTGATTTCGCAATTGTGGAAGCGGTTTCAATTACGGCAGATGGAATGATTATTCCAACTACATCTGTTGGAAACTCTTTAACATTTGTATCGCAAGCAAAAAATATTATTGTAGAAATAAACTTGGAGCACCCTGAGTCGTTAGAAGGGCTACATGATTTGTATGAGCCAGCAGAGCAAGGGAAGAGAGAACCGATTCCTTTAACAAAAGTAGATGATCGAATTGGTACTGTTGGTATTCCATTTGATCTAGATAAAATAAAGGGAATTGTGTTTACAAAACAAGCAGATTCTCCTTCCACAATTATTCCTCCAGATCATGAAACAGGGGAAATGGCAGAGCATTTAATTTCATTTCTTCGAGAAGAAGTGAATGTTGGTAGATTGACTGAAAAACTCGCTCCTATACAAGCGGGAATTGGTTCTGTGGCAAATGCTGTATTACATGGAATGATAGACTCTGAGTTTAAAGATTTACAAGTTTACTCGGAGGTTTTACAAGACTCTGTTTTCGAGCTAATAGACGCAGGAAAGGTAAACTTTGCTTCTGGATGTTCTATTACACTTTCAGAAGAAAAAATGGAGCAAGTATATGGTGACTTTGATAAATACCGCGATAAATTAATCTTAAGACCACAGGAGATTACGAATCATCCAGAAATTATTCGTCGACTCGGATTAATATCTATTAATACAGCTTTAGAATTCGATATTTATGGTAATGTCAATTCTACACATGTGTCTGGAACAAAGATGATGAATGGTATTGGGGGTTCTGGTGACTTCGCTCGTAATGCACGAGTAGCCATTTTTGTAACAAAATCAATTGCAAAAGGCGGCAATATTTCTAGTGTTGTTCCTTTCGTGGCGCATGTAGACCATACAGAGCATGATGTGGATGTAGTCGTAACAGAGCAAGGTTATGCCGATCTTCGAGGCTTAGCGCCTAGAGAACGAGCAGAGTTAATTATTAATAACTGCGTACACCCTTCTTACAAGGAGCAACTACGAAATTATTACGAAGAAGCGCTAACTAGAGGTGGGCAAACACCACATGTTTTGGAAAAGGCATTTTCATTCCACACAAATCTAGCGAATAATGGAACCATGCTAGAGAAAGTAACGGTATCTTTGTAAAACCTATAAAAAAACCGATTTCATCACTTGATGAAATCGGTTTTTTATATCTGTTATTAGTGTATATCTTTCTTCTTAAATCTACCGCCTTGAACCTCTGCGACATTACCTACAGCTAAGAATGCTTTATCATCAATTTCTTCCACAATGGATTTTAATTTAGCTTCTTCTAATCGTGTAATAACGGTAAAGATAACTTTTTTATTGTCTCCTGTATAAGCCCCTTCACCATGTAAATACGTTACACCACGTCCTAAGCGATCCATAATAGCATCACCAATATCTTCCACAGTATCACTAATGATGAAGACAGATTTAGACTCATCCAGCCCTTGAATAACGATATCGATTGTTTTAAAGGCTACAAAATATGCTAAAAATGAATACATTGCTTGTTCCCATGTAAATACAAAACCGGCAACAGAAAATATTACTAAGTTAATAATCATAATAATTTCACCAACAGAAAAAGGTAGAGCTTTGTTAAATAAGATAGCCAATATTTCAGAGCCATCCAAAGATCCGCCATTACGAATAACAAGACCCACTCCCATACCAAGAGTTACACCACCAAATACAGTAGAAAGTAATAAGTCGGAAGTAAACGCATCAATATTATGTAAAAGTGACGTAAAGATAGATAGAACAGTAATACCAAAGAGTGTAGAGAGTGCGAAGGTTTTCCCTATTTGCTTATACCCTAGGAAAAAGAAAGGAATGTTAAGGATGAAAATAAAAACTCCAAGAGGGAGGCCTGTTAAGTGAGAGATGATAATGGAGGCCCCAACAACACCGCCATCAAGAATTAGGTTTGGTACTAAAAATAGTTCTAAACCGATGGCCATTAAAATTGCGCCTAGGGCAATCGTAAAAGTACGTGCTACCACTGTTTTTTTGGGGGTTCTCTTATGTGGGGTTTTGACAGATTTAAGTTCGTTCGCTATGTCACTCAATAGAAATCTCCTCTTTTCTAAATTAATCTATTTATTATTTTATAGAATAATTCTAAATAATCAAAGAAGAAAGCTTGGGATTTTAAAAAAGTAGGAGAATTTGATGATATCTGTTATCTAAACGTAATAATTTACTTAATATGATAGGATTATTACGAAGTCTTAATAAGTATTGTAAATCATGCAATCTTTTTTATTGACAAAAATAATGGATGTAATTATGATGGTTACATCGGAAGGTGATAAGACATGAAAATCAGTAGTCGATTTACAGTGGCAGTTCATATACTTTCTTTAATAAATTTAGATAGAAATGTCATTTGTACATCTGAGTGGATTGCAGAAAGTGTTAATACAAATCCGGTAGTAATTCGAAGAGTAATGGGTAAACTAAAAAATGCTGGGATCATAGAGATTCGTCGTGGTCTAGGTGGAGCAACTCTTATAATGCCTTTACATGAAATAACATTATTAGATGTGTATCGTGCGGTAGAAGTAATGGATGCAGGAGAGCTTTTTCAAATGCATGAAAATCCAAATCCTAATTGTCCTATCGGTGCCAATATTCAAGGTGTACTTGAATTAATCTTATTCCGTGCACAAGATGCAATGGAAGCGGTATTAAAAGAAGTTACGATGGAAGAACTTGTTCATGTATTAAATCAAAAAATTGGGTAGGTATATTCAATTTTTTTGATATAGTTGTAACCAAATTGATTACAACAAATATAATTTAGAATAAATAGGAGGAAATAATAATGAGAATAGGCGTAATTGGAGCAACAGGTAAAGCAGGAAATATAATTTTTAAAGAGGCAGCAGACAGAGGGCATGAAGTAACTGCAATTGTAAGAGATGCTTCGAAATTGAATGATCGCAATGTTCAAGTTTTAGAAAAAAGCATATTCGATCTTTCATCAGATGATGTAAAACAGTTTGACGTAGTCGTAAATGCTTTTGGTGCTCCTCTTGGTGAAGAGCAAGCACATGTAGATGCTGGGCATGCTTTAATTGAAGCGATTAAAGGAACAGATACAAGAGCAATTGTTGTAGGTGGCGCAGGAAGTTTATATGTGGATGAAGCGAAAACAATTCGTATAGTCGATACACCTGATTTTCCAGACATTTTTAAACCAACAGCAACAGGTCAAGGAAGAAACTTAAAAGAATTACAAGAAACAGCTGATATTAAATGGACATTTGTTAGCCCTGCTGGCCACTTTGATCCGGAAGGTAAAAGAACAGGGTCATACCAATTAGGTAAAGATAATCTAATTTTAAACTCAAAAGGTGAAAGCTATATCAGTTATGCAGATTACGCAATTGCCATTGTAGATGAAATTGAAAATCCTAAGCATATCAATGAACGTTTTTCAGTTGTTTCAGAAGCGGAGTAAACAATGGAAATTGGAATTTACACATTAGGCGATTTAGGTCCTAATCCGCATACTGGAGAAACAATTAGTACATCGCAGCGTTTAAGAGAAATAATAGAACTAGGGAAATTGGCTGATGATGCGGGTCTTGATATTTTCGGAATTGGAGAACATCATAGACTAGATTACGCTACATCTTCCCCGGCAATTGTTCTTTCTGCCATTGCCCAAGTAACAGAGCGCATCAAACTAACGAGTACAACGTCTGTTTTAAGTACATTGGATCCTGTTCGCTTGTTTGAGGATTTTGCTACATTAGATCAAATTTCTAATGGAAGAGCTGAAATAATAGCTGGACGAGGAGCATTTGTGGAGTCTTTTCCCCTTTTCGGGTATGACTTGAGCGATTACGATGCTTTATTTGAAGAAAATATAAAATTGCTCCAACAATTGAACAGGGAAGAAATAGTAACATGGCAAGGGAAATTTCGTTCTAACCTTAAAAATGCAATGATCTCTCCTAGGCCGATTCAAGAGGAGCTTCCTATTTGGATTGGTGTCGGTGGTACTCCTGAAAGCGCAGCTAGAGCTGGGAGACTTGGAACAGGATTGGCTTTAGCTATACTTGGTGGAAATCCAATGCATTTTAAACCACTTGTAGATTTATATTATCAGGCTGCAATAGAAGCAGGTCATTCTCGTGATAGTTTACGTGTTGCAGTAACGGGTCACACATATATCGCCAAAGATACACAACAAGCAAAAGACGAGTTTTATCCATATTACTCAAATTATTGGGCTTACGTAAATAAACAAAGAGGAATGGAAACAAGAATGTCTCGTTCCGATTTTGAACATATGGCAAGTCCAGAAACTGCGCTATTTGTAGGTAGTCCACAGCAAATTACTGAAAAAATTCTTCAACAACATGAGCTATTTGGACACCAACGTTTTATTGCACAAATGGATATTGGTGGACAATCATTTAGTGATGTTGCAAAAGGACTTGAACTTTTCGCTAATGAAGTTGTTCCTATTGTAAGAAGAGAGACAAGTAAATAGCTTTTTCTAAATGATTTGGGTGCATTAAGTGTACTCAAGTCATTTTTTAAAATATAGTTAGAATAATTGAAATTTTTCATAAATTATGTAAATATTAATATAAGACTATTTTTATTTAAGTAGTTTTGTAAGCGCATACATAAATGCTTGTTTGCATAAGATTTAGAATGCGCGTAAAAAGATCCAAGGGGAGGAATTTTAGAATGGTTTATGCATTTCCTAATACAGAAGGCTCGAAGGTTTCGTTTAAGGACAAGTATGAAAACTATATTAATGGCGAGTGGACACCCCCGGTAAATGGTCAATATTTTGAAAACGTTACACCAGTAACAGGAAAAGTATTTACACAGGTTGCAAGTTCAACTGCAGAAGACATTGAGCTTGCTTTAGATGCAGCACATGCTGCGAAAGATGCATGGGGCAAAACTTCAGTAGCTGAAAGGTCAAATATATTAAATAAAATCGCAAATCGTATAGAAGAAAATTTAGAAGTGCTTGCAATAGCAGAAACATGGGATAACGGGAAAGCCGTTCGCGAAACATTAAATGCGGATTTACCACTCGCTATTGATCACTTCCGCTATTTTGCAGGTGCTATACGAGCACAAGAAGGCGGGCTTAGTCAGATTGATAACGACACGGTTGCATATCATTTCCATGAGCCACTAGGTGTTGTAGGGCAAATCATCCCTTGGAACTTCCCAATTCTTATGGCCGTTTGGAAACTGGCTCCTGCTCTTGCAGCAGGTAACTGCGTTGTGTTAAAGCCAGCCGAACAGACACCAGCATCTATATTAGTACTTATGGAGTTAATTGGTGACTTATTACCACCAGGTGTTGTGAATATTGTCAATGGCTTTGGTTTAGAAGCAGGGAAGCCACTGGCATCTAGTCCGCGAATAAGTAAAATTGCATTTACAGGTGAAACGACTACTGGTCGCTTAATCATGCAATATGCTTCTCAAAACTTAATTCCAGTCACATTAGAACTTGGAGGGAAATCACCAAATATTTTCTTTGAAGATATTATGGATGAAGACGATGCTTTTTTAGATAAAGCAGTAGAAGGATTTGTTCTGTTTGCTTTAAATCAAGGGGAAGTATGCACGTGTCCATCTCGTGTGCTTATTCAAGAATCTATTTATGACAAATTCATGGAGCGCGTCCTAGCTCGTGTAGAAGCGATTAATATAGGAAACCCACTAGATCCATCTGTCATGATGGGTGCACAAGCATCTACCGAGCAGATGGAAAAAATCTTGTCTTACTTAGATATAGGGAAGCAAGAAGGAGCAGAGTGTTTAATTGGTGGTAAACGTAATACACTAGATGGTGAATTGGCAGATGGGTATTATATTAAACCAACCGTATTTAAAGGTAATAACAGTATGCGTATTTTCCAAGAAGAAATTTTTGGACCAGTAGTGTCCGTAACTACTTTCAAAACGAAAGAAGAAGCACTAGAAATTGCAAATGATACTTTATATGGTTTAGGATCTGGTATTTGGACACGTAATATGAACACGGCATACCGTTTTGGACGTAGTATCCAAGCAGGACGTGTGTGGACAAACTGCTATCACCAATATCCAGCACATGCAGCATTTGGTGGTTATAAAATGTCTGGTATCGGCCGTGAGAACCATTTAATGATGTTAAGTCATTACCAACAAACAAAAAATTTACTAGTAAGTTACAATGAAAATAAACTAGGATTCTTTTAATAAAGAGAGGGTGAGTGTAGATGGTTGAACGCGTTATCGCAACAGACGCTGCACTGGAACTCATTGAATTATTAAAAACTAAGCATGGACCACTTATGTTTCATCAGTCAGGGGGCTGCTGCGATGGTTCTTCTCCCATGTGCTATCCAGATGGCGATTTAATCGTGGGAGACCAAGATGTATTATTAGGTCGTATTGGTGAAGTGCCCTTTTATATGCACAAAAATCAGTTTGATTACTGGAAGCATACACAATTAATCATCGATGTTGTGGATGGACGAGGTGGAATGTTTTCCCTTGAAGGAGTAGAAGGTAAACGTTTTTTAACAAGATCCCGTGCATTTACCACAGAAGAAAATAATCAATTACAAGCCTAAATAAAAGCGGATTGGAGGGTCTATTTGGACTTTCTAATTCGCTTTTTATTACTTCGTTTCGTTAGATTCCGTTATACTAAATATAAAATCTTAGGAATAAATGAGGGGATTTAAAATGGTTCAGGAATTGTTACGAGCTCATGCATCTGTTCGAAAATACAAAGATTATTCGTTATCGAGAGAAGAAGTTTCAGAATTAGTTAAAACTGCTCAACATGCAGCAAGCTCTCATTTTGTACAAGCATATAGCGTTATTTGGGTGACAGATGTAGAGAAAAAAGAAGAACTTGGCAGACTTTCTAGAAACCCTAAGCAATTCGAGACAGCAGGAGCAGCTCTATTACTTTGCGCGGATTTTCATCGTCTACAAGTAGCAGGTCAAATACATGATACGAAGATTGAAATGGATACTACAGAAAACGTATTAGTTGGTACAGTAGATGTTGCTTTATTTGCACAAAATCTAGTCATTGCAGCGGAGTCTAAAGGTTTTGGAATATGCTACATAGGTGGTGTACGCAATGAACCAGAAGAAATCAGTCGTTTGTTTGATTTACCAGAAGGGGTTTTTCCGTTATTTGCAATTACTCTAGGGGTCCCCGACCAGGAAAATGAAGTAAAGCCGCGTCTACCGGTGGAGGCAATATTACATGAGAACATATACGATAGCTCGAAATACGAAACGTTGTTAAAGGAATACGATCAAACAATGGAAGAGTATTATGCAAGTCGTGGTTCTAACCAAAAAGTAGCAAATTGGACAAAGCAAATGGCTGATTTCTTAGAAAGTCCTCGTCGCCCGCATATGGCTAAGTTCCTTGCGAGTAAAGGATTTCAATTGAAATGAGGGTTATGTATGAAATCTAATTGGACAACAGAGCTTGTAAAAAGCTATATGGAGCCACATCGAAATGAGGAAAATGCAATATCGATGGCAAAATATATGAAAAACAAGTTCCCGTTTTTAGGAATTAAAACTCCTGAACGCAGAATGTTATTTCGTGCACTAATAAAAGAAAATGAGCTTCCTCCATATGAAGAGTTATACGAGGTAGTATGGGCGATTTTTCAATTAGAGGAGCGAGAATATCATTACGTGGCAATCGAATTATTAGGTAAATATAAAAAGAACCTAAGAGTAGAGGATTTACCTTTTTGCTTAAAGTTAATGGAGAGTCACTCATGGTGGGATAGTGTGGATGCTATTGCACCTACTATTGTTGGAGACATTGTGAAATCCAATAGAGCAGAAGGAGAAACAGTGATGCTTGAGTGGGCTAAGTCTTCAAGTATGTGGACAAACCGGGCTTCTATTTTACATCAGCTAAAATACAAAAATGCTACGAATGAAGAGTTATTATTTGCAACAATTGATCGCCACCGTGCTTCCAAAGAATTTTTCATTCAAAAAGCAATAGGTTGGGTGTTAAGGGAATATGCAAAAACAAGTCCAGAAGTTGTTCGCCATTTTGTAGAAAGTACGCAACTTGCTGCTTTGAGCAAACGAGAAGCTTTGAAGCATATTAAATGAGAGGCTCAGTTAGATGATCATGTTGTTACCTGTAAATCCGCTCGCTTTCCGCGGACGAACTGCCAAGATAACTGTTGCCTAAAGTTGTAGGAAGGCGGAAAGACAAAAATTACAAAATTACCGAAAAAAGAGAGCGGGCTGTCCAATAAGCCCATAAATTGAAGCAGGTGTAGAAAAACGAGTCTTTTTCCACACCTGTTTTTTGTATAATTTTTATTAAGACTACTATTTTTTGTAGGCAATTGATTGTAGTGAAAGACGGCGACTCCAGCGGGAATAGCATGAGCTGAAGACCCCGCAGGAGCGAAAGCGACGAGGAGACTGAAGCCATGCCCGCGGAAAGCTTCCGTCTGGAACGGAAATCAATACATTGGAAAAGGGACCATCTCTCAGTCACTCACTATATGACTTTAGGGACAGCCTCCTCTCCTAAAAATAACACAGTAAAATGTAGCTAAAGTACATTCTATAGCAATCCGGAAACGTCTACGAACAGGTTTTGTACTTAAAGGGCGCTATGCACTTTTCTTATTTTGTATAAAAGTTTTCTGTATAGTATGGAGTGGATTGTTCATTAAACGCAGTACCAACTCCTAAGTTACGATAATCAGCACTTAGAATATTTTTACGGTGTCCAATAGAATTCATAAGTCCTTCATGAGCAAAAATGCTACTCGTTTGTCCGTAAGCTAAATTTTCTCCTGCATAGGAGAAGACTAAACCATCTTCTTCGAGACGATTGAATGGAGATTTGCCATTTAAATTTTCATGACTAAAATAATTATGAGTCGCCATATCCTCGCTATGTTTGCGAGCAGTGTCACTAACTGCCTCATCATATGTGAGTACAGAGAGTCCTCGAAGAACTCGAGCAGCATTTGTTAGATCAAAAAGTTGAAATTCAAATCCTTTTTTTAGTTCCTCGGAAGGTATTCCGAATGTACTTTGATGGTTGTTCTCTACTGATTTTTTTACAATTTGGATTGCAGTAATCGTGTTATTTTCATGTAGGTCATAAAAGAATGTTACATAGTTTTCATCGATTAGAAACAAATCATACTCCCCAGAATCGGGTAGTATATAGATAATATTTCCTTTCTTTAGTTTCTTTATAGGCTCTCCAAGTTTAGAGAGAATATCATCTCTCGTACTATCCATATTTAAGCCTAAAAAAGAAGATTCAGAAGGTTGATTTGTGAACATTGCATTCACTGTATTGTTTTTATCATACGAAACCATCATGAAATTTTGATAATTTTCATGATACGTATGCCACACTAAATTATATTCATTCAAACTTACTCGTTTGGCATTACCATGAATTTTTTCAATTTCACTTTTTTTCATGCCTATTGCCATTTGATCTAATTCAATGCCGTTTCCAGGAAGTTTTTCTTGATTGGAGGAAATTTTAGTGGCTGGCTCATCCTTAATTTCCATCCAGTATGCTTTTGCTTCATTCAAATATTGAGCTACTTCAATAGAATCGATCCATTCATCTATAGGCTCGAGAAAAGAAAGGTCAACATATTTAACAGAATACTCTTCCCAAAGTGGCCTAGAGAAGAAAATCGCTAAAACGAAAAGGAGAAGCCAGCCTATTTTTCTCATAAGATTTAACCTCCAAACTATTTACTAATTTCCCCACATACAATCCGCTTTCCAGAATTCCCAGCGGGATCTGTTTTATAATCATCAGCATTTTCATGAATAATAATAGCGCTACCATCTGCATCTAATAATGAATTACTTTTCCCTGCAGTTAATACAACTGCTGGTGAAATAGTTTCTAACTCTACTTTACCATCTTCGCCAACTTCTATGTTAGGCAAATCTCCAGCATGATAGCCTTTTGGATTTTGAAACCCATGCTCTTTTCCTTCGGGATTAAAGTGTTTTCCAGCTGTTTCAAAGCTAGGTTTTTCACATTTAGCCGTTTCATGGAAATGAATACCCTTTACACCAGGTGTTAATCCCTCCGCTTTGAGGAGAATATGGACTCCCTTTGGGTTTTCTGTAAGTGTTGCTTTTCCTACTTCTTTCCCTTCTGTATTAATCAATGAAACTTGCACTTGTTCATTTAAATTGGCATCTACAGATGGAAAATTACAACCACTTAGTAGAACCAATGCCAAAACTAAAATAATCATGTATTGTTTTTTCATTTTGTTCCCTCCCAAAATATTTGTCCTCTCAAGTCTTACCAAATACAGGGTTTATATACATACATACACAATAAAAATAAAGCTTCTATTGAAAGAAATTGTAGAAGTGGTTTAGTTTATAGGATAAAAAACACAACGTCAGACTTAATCCGGACGTTGTGTTTTTCTTTGACGCAATATAAAAATTACGAGTGTAACTGCTATTATTACACTAGATACTAAATACAAAATTTGATAGCCAAGCTGAGTAGCGATGATGCCGAGTACATAAGAGCCGATAGCTAGTCCCGTATCAAATAGTGTAAAAAACGTTGCCGTTGCATAGCCACTTCGTTCGTTCTTGGTAGATTGAATGGCAAGTGTTTGAAAGCTCGGTACAACTGCTCCATACCCTAAGCCGATAAAGGCCCCAGAA
Source organism: Psychrobacillus sp. FSL H8-0483 (assembly GCF_038637725.1). NCBI lineage: Bacteria > Bacillati > Bacillota > Bacilli > Caryophanales > Bacillaceae > Psychrobacillus > Psychrobacillus sp. FSL H8-0483. Next base: position 4,031,670 of record NZ_CP152052.1, on the reverse strand, counting down.
AGTAAGAACATAAATGGACTATTCATATACGCAAGTAAAATTAAACCAATAATAAACGAAACTAAACCGGGAATGACTATATACTTTGGTCCTTTTTCATCAAAAATTCTTCCCGTGAATGGTCTTGTTAAAAGCATAACTGCAGCAAAAACTGCAAAAAAGCTACTCGTGAGATGCAAGACCTCTTTTTCTTGTGAGTAGATCGATAAATAGGACAAAATACTTGCATAAGAAAATGCAACAAGACTTGCAATCAATGCAACTGGTACAGCTTTTTTCTCAAACAAGTCATTCCAAGTCATTTTTGTTTTAGCGGGAGGAACAGCAGGTTTGTTTTCCGCGGGTATGAATAACGAAGTCAATGCACCAAAGACAAGTAAAATACTCATTGTTAGAAACAATGCGTCATACGAGAAATATTGTACAACGGTTAAAGCGATAAAAGGTCCAACTACAACTGCTAAATTTGTAGACATTGTAAAATAGCCTAATCCAGCTCCGCGTCTAGAGACAGGGATATTATCAGCTGCAAGAGACCCACTTGCTGTTGTGACAATACTAAACCAAATCCCTTGTACAAAACGTAAAACTAATAAAATACTAAAAGGTTCGATAAAGTAATATAGAACTGTACAAACTAAGTAGAAAAACAAACTAATCCATAGCATTTTTCTCTTTCCAGCAATGTCTAATAGCTTCCCAGTAAAAGGTCGCATAATGATGGCGGAAATTAAAAAGATGGTCATAAGTAAACCAGCATCTTCATCTGAACGAGACAGGATGTCTGTTGCATAAAGAGGAAGTACGGAAACTAGACCATAGAAAATAATAAATATGGTGAAGTTTGTGCTAAACAAACTTATAAAAGGTTTGGTCCATATTGGTTCTTTCTTGTTCAACTGCGAAACTCCTTACTTTATTTTTTGTAAAAGCTCTAATAAGAGTTTCTCCTCTTCATTTGAAAGGTTAGAGACCATTCGATCTTCAAACTCCATCACAGATGCTTTTATTGCTGGGAAATCTTGTATAGCTCTTGCGGACAATTGAACAAATTTTTCACGTCGATCTTTTCCAGGCGTAATTTCTAACCATCCAAGATCAGCCAATCGATTAACTGTTCGGGTAATAGTGGGAGCTTCCACGTTTAAATATTTCCAAATTTGAGTTAAAGTCATTTTCCTATGTATTTGAATACAATTTAAAACAGACCATTGGGAAGAGTAAAGGTCGTGTTTTTTTAAAGTGATATTTACTTCATAGGATAAGAAACGTGATTTCTGAAAAAGTTCATGAATAAGTGGATTCATGTCTAATTGACCCCTTTAACAAGAATTAAATTTACCTAGCTAAATTTAATTTTACTCCGCGACTCGAAGGTTGTAAAGTAAAATAGAAAAAAGTGGTATCGATTTCAGGATACCATACTTCATACAGCCTCTAGTATTGACTATTGAAATTTTGTATATACTAAACAGAAAAATGTGAAAAGGGGAAAGTTAATAAAATGACAGAATTTCCTATTATACAAACAAATATATGGGACTCAATTTGGGCTGTACCGGTCGTCATAATTTTGACTGAAATATTAAAAAAAATATTACCTATTCGTCCCCAATACGTATCAACAGTTGCAACAATTATTGGACTAGTTATTTCGATTTTTATTAGCCATCCACATAATTTACCTGCTGGTATTTTCATGGGCTTTTTTTATAGTGGTGCAGCAGTTGGACTTTATGCTTCCCTAAAAACTTCTCTTAGAGCGTATCGAAATAGGCCATAAAAAAGGCGCACTAAAATGATTAGTACGCAATTGCGCTTTTCCTAGAAGCATTGAAAAGATGAAATTCTATTTAAATCTGTTCCATAATAAGTCCATCTACGTCCAGTCCATCTAAAGCCTGCTACAGATTGTCTTCCGACAAACGTAGGGAAGAACCAGAAAGAGTTTCCATTACGGAGCCAGATAAAAGTATTACGGAATAAGCAGCCTCTTATGGCACCAGGATCAACAGCGAAAGCACTTACAGACTGTTGCGGGACGAAGGATGGAGGTGGGCTAGTTGGAGCATTTCCTTCTGGGTTTTGCTGACCCGGAAACTGTCCTTGACCCGGGAATTGCCCCTGACCTGGGAACTGTCCAGGAAACTGTCCTTGACCCGGGAATTGCCCTGGGAACTGCCCTTGACCCGGGAACTGTCCAGGAAACTGTCCTTGACCTGGGAATTGCGGCATCCCTGGCATTCCAAAGGGAGGTCCCTGTTGGCCTTGGGGAAACGGAAATTGATTTGTCATAGTTATTATTCCTCCTTTCACTACACATTCAACATAGTATATGTGAGGAGGATTTTTGTGGAACGGTTATTATGATTGAATAAATTCGAGCGATTTTGTTAATAGTTGTTCGCTAGATAATAGAGCTTCTCCGCCGCCTTGAGCCATCGTATCATTGCCGCCACCTTTTCCATTGAAGAGAGGAAGCAAGCTTGTTATAAGTTCCTTCATACTTTGTTTCACAGAATTTCCTTTAGCCGCGACTATTTGTATGCGTCCATCATTTTCTGAAACAAGTAAACACAGTGTTTCGGGGGACTCTGCTACAAGTATTTTTGCTAGTCTTTGAAGTTCTTGAATAGAACGATTCTGGAAAGCCGACGTAATGATTGATCCTTGTTCTTTTTCTATTAATTCTTTTGCTTCGTATTTTAGAAGTACTTCCTTCAATTCCGATACTTGCTTATCTGTTGATTTCCCATTTTCTAATAAAGTTCTTACTGCCTCACCTAACTTTTCTTCAGGCGAGCTTAATGTGCTAATTAAATCTAGGATCACTTGTTGTTTTCGATGTAAATGTGTAATAACTCTCTCACCACATACGAATTCCACTCGAGTCAAATGTTTTTGCTTCTCTGTTTGTAAAATCTTAATGAGACCAACTTGTCCTGTTTCTTTTGGATGTGTACCTCCGCAAGCATTGTAATCGAATTCTGGAATAATGACGAGTCGGATATCCTCCTTCACAGTTGTTGTTTTTCGAAGTGCGAATTGGTCGAGCTCTTTTTCTGTAACCCACTTTGTTTCGATAGGATGATTTTCCAAGATGATTTGATTAGCGTGTAGTTCCACCTCTTTTAATTGTTGCTCTGAAACTGCACTAATATCTAAATCGATGGTCGCAGTATCTTTTCCTAAGTGGAAACTAACTGTTTTAAATCCAAAAAGATTGTCAAAAGCAGCGGTTAAAATATGTTGACCTGTATGCTGCTGCATATGGTCAAAGCGTCTTTTCCAATCGATTATTCCTTCCACTTCAAAGGTATTCTCAGGTAGCGCCTCTACAAGAAAGTGTCTTATCTCCCCATCTACTACCTCTACGTTCGTAACTGCAACACCATTTAGGTGACCAAAATCATGAGGTTGGCCTCCACCCGTAGGATAGAAAGCTGTATCTGAAAGGACAACATAATTCTGTTTCTGATCCACTATTTTTGCTGAAAATGATTGTAAATAAGCATCTTTATAATATAGTTTATTTGTCATTAGATTCTCTCCTCTTTGGATTGGATAGTTTTATACAAAATGCTGACAACCAATACATGCTTGGTGATTAATCACTTGTAGTGCATAATTGATTGCTTCTCCAGTATGTTCAAAAAAAGTGTTCTTCTCCTATTAATTCATAAATCTTACTTCGCTTAAGCTTTCCATCTATTTAGAAGATGCTTCTGTTAGAATACCATTTTGATTTTGAAAATGCTTCATGACATGCAGTAAATTTTCTTCAGCCGTTTATTTTTTTGTTCTTCTAATTCTTCATACATAGACAACGTATTGATTAAGTGTTTGTTGAAAAGCTCTCGTACAATTCTTAATTATCAATAGTATTTTTAGATGTTGTTTACTATACTTTAATTATCTGAATTTTTAATGAATGAGGTGCACTCTATGAATCAACAAGCACAAAATTATTGGAATAGTTTTTGGAAAGGAAAAGAAAAACCGTCATTTGTTACAGCATGGCAGTTTGGTGGAAATCCAGATGAACTAGCGCAGCTTGTTAAGAATGGAGTGAAATCCGCGACGTGCTCCGGGCATATATTTTACGAAATAGAAAAAGAGCCTCTACCTAAAGTAGATGACTATAGTATTATCCTTAATAGCAAAGATGAACCTATTTGTATGATTCGAACTTCCGAGGTAACCGTAATTCCTATGAACGAAGTACCCGAAGAATTCGCTTACGCAGAAGGTGAAGGAGACCGTTCATACAATTATTGGAGAAATGTACATATTAAATTTTTTACAAAGGAACTAGAAGAAGTAGGGTTGGGGTTTTCAGATGATATGCTACTCGTTTGTGAACGTTTTGAATTGATTGACATTAAATAATGGGGTGAGACTATGTTTAAGACAGTTACATTATATACAAATCAACTGAAACAGTTAAAAGGCTTTTACGGAAATGTGCTGGAGCTTACTATTCTTGCATCTAGTGATAACCATTTTGAGGTGTCGATTGGAACCTCCACGCTCATCTTTCGCGAAACTACTCAAGCAACCTTGTATCACTTTGCTGTTAATATTCCTGGTAATCAGTTCACTCTAGCGAAACATTGGGCAAAAGAGAGAGTTTCTCTAAATAGAGAAGATGCAGTAGACGAAATCTATTATGCTCGTTTTGAAGCGGATGCCTTTTATTTTGAAGATCCTTCTGGAAATGTGATAGAGCTAATTGCAAGAAGGAATGTAGATAAATGGAGTGATTTTAGTGTAGATTCTTTGCTTAACTTAAGTGAGGTTAGTATTACAACGTCTTTTGTAGATGAGGTGGGCGAGCAGCTGCAGGATATTGGTATTCCTGTTTTAGGTCATGTGAGCATAGTGCCAGAAGAACTAAATTTCTTAGGAAGAAAGGATACATTTATATTGTTAGTTCCTCCTCAGCGGAGATGGTATTTTTCAAAGAGAATGAGCGAAACATCTCCATTAAAAATAGAGCTAATACATGGCCCAGAGATTATAGTATTGAAAGATGGAAAAGTAATAATAGAGAAAAGCGACTAATTAGCCTTTGTTAAGTGTAATATTCGCTTTTTTTTATTTTGCATGAATCTTTAAAGCATGCATCGAGGAGGAATAAATTTTTACATTTTTCATTTCTATACCAAAAGGAACTGTAGTTTGTATCTAAAATTTTTAATTCTAGTGAGGTCTTTTTTAGTTAAGAACGACACATGTATAAATAGATTACAATTGAAATGTGGAAAGAAAATACATGAAAAAAGCAGGAGTAATTTGATGTGGAACAGAAAATGTAAAGAAGTAATAATTATAGAGCTCGCATTTATTACTTAAGTTGTTCCTGATCAATGGAAAATAAGAAGCTATACAAGGGGGAATAGGAATGGGAAATAATTTAATTGAGAAGATAGTCAATATACAAAAAGAAATTCAATTTTCGGGGTCTACGTTTGTTAAACAGGGGAAAACAGTACTTGCTCAGTCTTGTTTTGGTTACGCTAATCGTGCTGATCAAATTGAAAATGTAGTGGGAACGCGATATGGAATTGCTTCGGGATGTAAAATCTTTACTGCGGTTGCTATAGGCCAGTTAGTAGAGAAGGGGAGATTATCTTTCGAGACAAAGTTAAATGAATGTTTAGATCTATCGTTTCCTCATTATCATGAAGATATTACTGTACATCATCTTTTAACGCATACTTCAGGTATTCCAGACTACTTTGACGAAGAGACTATGGATGACTTTGAAGAGTTATGGATAGAAAAACCAATGTATCATATGCGACGACTTCAAGATTTTCTGCCGTTATTTCAAAACGAACAGATGAAATGTAATCCAGGGGAAAAATTTCACTATAATAATGCAGGGTTTATTGTGTTAGGTTTAATAGTTGAAAAGTTGAGTGGACTCGTTTTTACAGACTATATACAAAAATATATTTTTGAAAAAGCAGGAATGGAGAATTCAGGTTATTTTGCTTTGGATTCTCTACCTGGAAAAACGGCAATTGGTTATATTGATAACGAAGATGGTAGTTGGAAAACAAATATGTATTCACTCCCAATACAAGGTGGATCTGATGGTGGAGCTTTCGTAACTGTAGAGGATATGGAGTCATTTTGGGACTCTCTTATTAATCATAAACTCCTAAGCAAATCCACGACAAATAAGTTACTCACTCCTTATGCACAGGAAGAAGATGGGGACTATTATGGTTACGGTGTGTGGATAAAGAAAAAAGAAGAGAACGTCTATAAGTATCACGTAATGGGATATGATCCAGGAGTAAGCTTTCACTCCGCGTATTACCCTACTTCAGACATAAGAGTTGTAGTATGTGCAAACAAATCCAAAGGTGCCTATAAAGTTATGAGTGAAATAGAAAAATCCTGCTGACATATGCAGGATTATCACTTTCGATTTTTTCGCTCATTTCGTTGCTTTCGTAATAAAGAAAATGCGAGATATAGCATCGTAATTCCAAGTACAAATGAAAAAATGGAATAAAGTATAGTATTAAGTCCTTGTCCAAATACTAATAACAAAAGATAGAGTGGTACAATGATGTATATAATTTTTTCAGCACTTAGTTTCAATATGTCCTCTCCTTTACAACCGTTTCTTTTTTCATTATAACAAGAAAGCTCAGTTAAATTATGCCGTTGTTCTTTAAAAGAATATATTTTGTGACGGAAATCCGCGGAAAGCGAGCGGATTTTCGTCTATAACAACATTAACATTTAACAGAGCTAACAAGAAAAAAAGAAAATGGATTAATTTCTATTTAAAAATGCTAAACTGTATAAACGGAGGTGGACTTTGTGAATATAACATCCTACGAGGTTGAAAAAATAAAAGATCCGACAGGTATCATAGTGGGAGATCGATACGAACTATTATTGGGTATCGAAGTACCGGAAGATGACGAGTTATTTGACGAACAAAATTCATTAGATTTACGAGTTATTTTAGCAGTAGTAGAGACGGAAGAACGTATCGTGCAATACCATTTCTTAAACCGAAGCAACGGCAAAGTATTAGATTTTGCCTTAGAAGAGGAAGAAGAAGCAACCGTACTTGCTTTTTGTAAACAACATTATAACGAAGCAATATAATAAAAAAACCGAGAAGGCTAAGCTTCTCGGTTTTTCTATTTTTATAAAGTAATCCAATTCATTTTCAGGATGTCGCAATTAAAGTGTTCAAACTGGGCTTTTAGTTCCCTTCTTTTCTGAATTGAGGTAAACTTGATTGAAAAGATTTTACAATAAAAGGTGGCTATTTTGATGGAATTAACAAAATTAATGAAGCATATACCTATTTTAGAAGTCAAAAATGCTCAACATATAAATATCACAGGACTCGCATACAACTCACGTAAAGTAGAAAAAGGACAAGTATTTGTATGCGTAAAAGGATTCAAAACGGATGGTCATCAATATGCTGGACAAGCAGTTGAAAATGGAGCAGTAGCACTTGTTGTAGAGGACTTTATAGAAGGTTTAGCAGTTCCTCAGTATAAAGTGGAAAGCGGACGTCTTGCACTTGCGACACTTGCAGATGCGTTTTATGATCATCCAACTCGAAAATTAAAAACAATTGGAATTACTGCAACAAACGGAAAGACTTCTACTTCCTTTATGACCAATGCTATTTTAGAGAATCATGATCTGAAAACGGGATTAATGGGAACGGTTGTTGTAAAAATCGGTGATTATGCGGAGCCTTCTGAACTAACAACGCCAGAATCTCTTGATTTGCAACGTTTTTACGCGCAAATGGTAGAAGAAGGGGTCACTCATGCTACGATGGAGGTTTCTTCTTCTGCACTGGAATTAAATAGAGTAGGTTGTGTCGATTTTGATATTGTCACTTTAAATAATATTAGCCGTGAGCATATCGATTTACATTCGTCGTTTGAAAATTATTTTGAACATAAATCCAGTTTAATTCGCAATGCTGGAGCAGATAAAATTGCTATATTAAATCTAGATGATGCGTATTCAGCTTCGCTTGTGAATCAAACAAAAGCGAAAGTTATTACAGTTGGTGTAAAAGAACAATCTGCAGATGTTATTTGTACAAATTTGGATTTATCCACGGGACGAGCAAAGTTTACGGTAAATATCACGAAGGACTTAGCAACAGCAGACGTGGTTATTCCAAAACAACAATTTAACATAGAGCTTTCTACACCTGGTTTCCACTCTGTCTATAATTCAATGGTTAGCATCGTCATCGGATTATTATGTGAAGTGCCGGTGTCAACAATTCAAAATAGCTTATCTGAGTTTGTCGGGGTTGAACGTCGTTTTGAAATCATTTTTGAGGACGATTTTAAAATCATTGATGATCACTTCGCAAACAGTGGGAATATAGATATCACGCTTGGTACATTAGAAAAAATGGATTTTAACCGTGTTTCACTTGTGTATGCAATTCGTGGTGATCGTGGAGTTACGGTAAATAAAGAAAACGCAGAAGCAATTGCAAGATGGGCTCCTAAACTAGGAATTCATGAAGTCATTGCAACGCTTAGTCGGTCTCATGTTACACAAAAGGATGTCGTTTCAGATGCGGAGCTTGCAATATTTAAAGAGGTAATGGATGAAAAAGGAATAAGTGTTCATTTATATGAAGAATTGCCAGAAGCAATTGAGCATAGCCTGAACGAAATAGCGGATGGGGATCTTTTACTGCTAGCCGGTTGCCAAGGAATGGACTATGGTGCAAAAATCGCATTAGAACAATTAGAAACCATTCGACCAGACATGGACAAAAAGAAATTATTCCAACCACTTCAAAAGCGTGTAGCTGGAAATTCTTAAATATAAAAACAGACCGACAATTTTTAGTCGGTCTGTTTTTTTTAGTTAAAGTCATCTTCATTATCCTTCTCTACAACATGTTTAAGAATAGAAAGTTTGTTATTCCAAAATTGTTCGTAATAGGAAAGCCACTCTTTTAATTCTTTAAAAGACTCTGGGTGAAGGCGATATCTTTTTTCTCTACCAACCTTATGCCCCGACACTAATTCAGCTTCAGATAGAACATGAAGATGCTTTGCTATTGCGGTACGGCTCATTGAAAAATGAGAAGTAATCTCGGAAATAGGTAACTCTTTTTCCGCAAGTAATTTTAGAACTTCTCTCCGAGTGGGATCTGCTATTGCCTGAAAGACATCATATTTCTGTGCAGAAGAAGACACTTAGTTTTCAACAACCTTTCTTAGACGACCTTGAACAATACCTTCCCAGCCATAAGCCATTCTTTCACGAATTACAGCACTATCCTCATTGGGTTTTGTGATAATGTCAGTTGATTGTTTCCACCCACCATGAATAAGAGTGAACTCAGTTTTGTCACCAATCTCTTTTAAAATAAATGATACAATCCAACCATCTGTGTCCCAAATAAAAGAAAGTTTATTTGGAGGGTTTACTTCTGTTACTTTACAAGGTGATGGACCAAAAGGTGATTGAATGTGAAACTCATGTCCCAATTCTAGTTGGAAGTCATTTGGCATGAACCAGTCTGCTATACCTTCTGAAGTTGATACGGTTTCCCACACTTTTTGAATTGGTGCATTTATTACAACGGTTTGTATAATATCTTCTAGTTTATTTTCCATTAATACGCCTACTTTCTTAATAAAATAAAACCAAATGGTTTCGTTAAATTAATAATACGAAACCATTTGGTTTTATGTCAAGTGTCGCAGACATTCTGTTACCACTCGATATGTTCTGGATATTCTATATCTAGTCGTAAATCATGTATAGAGCATTTCGTTTTACTGGCTTCTGTCAGTACTTTTCTTTTAAAAGAATCGTATTCATTGTTATCGACAATAATATTATGAATGATAGCGGCAAAAGAGTTCGAACGCTGCTCTCTTGGCATTTCTATGTAAGATAAATTCAACGTATCAATATATTGAACGGCGTATTCCTGCACAGATGCATTTCGTGAAGAAACGGAGGAAAGGAAAAAGGTATACTCCTCTTTGGACATATTCTCCTTTAATCCTTTCGCGATAATGGCTTGAAACTTACGAGCATTTACGACATTTATATCATAATCTGTAGCTTCCTCCTCCTTTTTATAAAGTTTAATAAAATCATTAATTGCAACAAATGCGAAAGCAAGCTCAGGCCAGAGTATCTCCGCAGAATAATATATATTATTTTCAGGTGCGATAAAATCATGTGCTTTCATGGTTGCTTTATGTAACCCATTTGCAACAAATTCAACATTGCGTTCCCCTTGGTATGCATGACGCAAATCGTAGGCGATACTAAGTAGACGAATTCGAGCACCTTGCCATTCTAAATTTCGATCTTGGTTTCTTGTAAGATGATAGATCGTCGTACAAAGCTCATCTAAGTCCCAAAAATCCCCACTGATTAATGCTCCAGTTAGGTTTTCCGTATTTTTTAAAGCTAACATCCAATCCCCCCTCTTTGCTATTTCCTTTTTGGTGAATAGTTAAGTGTCGTAAACAATTCTTCTTTTTCAGTTGCTGTTAGTTCTCTCCATTCCCCAATGGCAAGACCTTCAATTGTAATGTTCATGATTCGTATGCGTTGTAGCCTTTTCACGGTAAAGCCGAGTGCAGAGCACATTCTTCTGATTTGGCGGTTTAAACCTTGTGTTAACGTAATGTTAAACGTATTTGGACCTACTTTTTTCACTTTACAAGGTAGTGTTTTCGTCCCTAATATGTTTACACCAGCAGCCATTTTTTCTAAGAATGTAACTGTAATTTTTTCATTGACTGTCACGACATATTCTTTTTCATGACTATTTTCTGCTCGTAGTATCTCATTTACGATATCACCGTCATTTGTTAGTAAAATGAGCCCATCTGAGTCTTTATCAAGACGGCCAATATGGAAAATACGAAGCGGATGATTAATGTAGTCAATAATATTACCTTTAATATGACGTTCAGTTGTGCTCGTAATACCTACGGGTTTATTTAATACAAGGTAAACTAAAGGCTGTTCCACGACAATTGGTTTTCCGTCAACCCGTACATCGTCGCCAGCCTGAACTTTACTTCCTAACTCTGCTACTTCGCCATTTATCGTTACTTTTCCTTCTAGGATCCATTTGTCCGCTCCACGTCTTGAAATAATTCCTGCTTCACTTAAAAATTTATTAATACGCATAATCGACACCTACTTTTCTTGTTGTAATAATTATAACAAAAATTGAAACTATTTTAGAGGAAAGAGCGTAAAAAAGAAAAGGAGTGAGCACATATGATCAATCAAAAGATAGAAGAGACATTCAGCTTACTAAAAAAAGCAGTAGGTTGGGGTGTGGACAAACGAGTGACATTATCGCTCGCAGGATATTACGTAATTTTAGAGAAAAAGTTTGATGAAAAAAGATTCAAGGACATGGAAGCCTGTATTAAAAAGAAAGCAGGAATATTTTCACCGTTGCGTTCTCATTTACATCCACTTTTTGTTGCTACACTAGATGCAGGGGGTCTAGATCCCGAGCAAGCAGTTGATCTTTTATTGGAAAAAGTAGAGGCGTTAAAAAAGTCTTCCTTTAAAGTAAATAGCTATACGTATCTCGCTGCTTTACTGATGTCCGATGAGAAAGAAGCTTGGGCAGAAGAGATGACACGTGCGCAGCAACTGATGACGGACATGAAAAAACATCATCGATTTTTAACTTCCAGCGATGATTATCCATATGCGATGTTTTTAGGAAAACTAGATGGAGATACGGTAGTTCGTGCAGAATCGATGAATCGCTATTATCAAGATCTGCGAAATCATAAGTTTTATTCAGGAAACGAATTACAGTGGATGTCACAAGTCTTAACATATTCAAGTCCTGATTACGATGAAGATTTGGTGGCAAGAGCTGTCATTATTCGAGACGGCTTAAAAAGCGTCAAAATAAAAACTAATGGATCCCAGTATCCAATGATCGGATTTATGGCAGTGTTGAAAATGACTGAAGAACAACTAAATGCAATCGTTTCAACCTATGAATCATTAGCAAGCATGAAATTATTTGCGTGGTACAAGGAAAGCGCATTCCCAATAGCGCTAGGATGGGAAATGAGATCGTCAAAAGATACCTATACAACAGCAGCAATCTCAATGGCAACTTCCCTTGAAATGCTTCTTCAAGCGCAGCAAGCAATGATGATTTCTGCTATTGCAGCAACAAGTGTGGCAGCTACGTCTTCGGACTAGAACTAACCATCATGGTATACTCAAAGTAATGAAGGAAAGACTAATGATATCGAGTTTGAAGAGCGACATCGCAAGGGATTAAAATTGTGGTCAGTCGGTAGTTTGTGATACGGACACTCACATCAACTGTATTAACAAATGTGAAATAGGACATGACGATAGTGTGTAATGAAGTTTTTGCACCGATATTTACTATAATGCCTTATAATAATAAGAGGAAGCAATAGCGCTTGTAAATAATTTAGAGTCTGGATTACATGTAGAGATTTAGACAATAATATTTATAGTAGAGATTAAATTAAATAAGAAATACAACTAGAGGAGTTATGCATAATGAATACAAATCCGATGAGCCAATCAAGAACTATCCAAACCCATTTAATTCTTCCACCAGACACGAACCATCATGAAACAATCTTCGGAGGAAAAGTACTGGCATATATAGATGAAATTGCAGCAATTACATCGATGAAACATGCAAAGACAGGAGTAGTTACTGCTTCTATTGATTCCGTTGATTTTTTATCACCTGCAAAAGTGGGAGATGTTATTGAACTAGATGCGATTGTTTCTTCAACAGGTCGTTCTTCCATGGAAGTATATGTTCGAGTAACATCGATGAATCCCTTAACTGGCGAAGAGAAGTTAACAACCGAATCTTTTGTAACGATGGTTGCAGTAGATGAAAGTGGTAGACCGATTCCTGTACGCGGTATTCACCCCGAAACAGAAGAAGAAAAACGTCTATTTGAATCAGGTCCTGCTAGACGCACACACCGAAGACAACGCTTAGATATGAAATACTAACCAAGTGGGAAGTGACTAAGTGCTAAAACAACTGGATGAACTGTATAAGTATCTGATGATTATGTTACTTGCTATTTATCTAATCAACTCTATCTATTTACAGGAAGTAACCATTACTTTCATCGCAATTATACTTGTTATTATTTTGGAACTAATAAAAAACCGACACCATATTAAAAAGTTATCTAATTCTTTGCTAGCAATTATAGGAATTGTGTTATTAGCGGGTATCACAGGAATTATTTATATGCTAGTGATGTTTCAAATTTTTTTAGATACATTTGGCTTGCCGCAAGCGTTCGAGACAGGATTAATTATCCTGTTTATGCTCATGGGCTTATATGTGCTTTGGTATTTCTTGAAAAAGATTTTTAATCATGCTGTAGTAAAATAATAAAAGCCCTTCCAAAGTTATGTATGTAACTTTGGAAGGGTTTTAAGGTTTTCTATGAAACTTTTTGATCGCTTGCCCGTAAGCATTTGAAGAGGTGATAAACATGAAACATCTATACGAACGAAATGCAAAATACGCAAAGGTTGGATCCTTAATTGGGCTGGTAGTATACATAGCGATATTATTTGTTTTTAGGGATGGCATGTGGAAGGACTATGAAACGCATCTTGTATTGGGGATAACTTTATTTATTATGTATAGTTCTTCTTTTTTCTTTCAAAGTGCGGCGGACAAATTACCGGACGAGCAAATAGTCGATAGTCAGTATTTCTCCGCTGATTTTCCAGTTAAAGAACTTAACTTTCAAAGAGATATATCATTCATTCCTCAAAGTTACTTAGTCTCTGGCATGGGAGAACGACTCTATAAAATTACACCTTCAGAAGATCATCAACTTATTCGAAATTTATCTGCGTTTGCTATTTTTCAAGGAGGTATGTTTTTTCCTATTACATATGAATTAAAAACAATAGATGGTAAGCTTGTAAGTCAATTTACATTTAAAAATAAATTAAAGTTTATTCAGCTAAAAGTGTATGATCATACAAAAACTCATATATCTACTGTCGTCATGCCTACTGTATCTGTTAAAAATAGAGCTATTATTTTTGATGCAAACAATGAAAAAACGCATGAAATGGAGGCGAAAAGTATGTATGGAGATATTGATGTCAATGATTCTAGTGGGAAACGGTTAGCAACATATCGTTTTGGTATATTTCCGTACGCCACTCATCCCGCATTTGAAATACAGGCGTATAACGTCCACGTATCGCTTTCACCCGATTTGTCACATACAGAAAAACTAACTTTTGCAGCTTTATTTTACAGTTGGACGGGCAATCAATAAATAAAAAAGGGAAAAAGCTGGTGAAATTCATAAATAGTTCGGTTGTGGAGTAGAAAAAGTGATTTAACAAGGCAATGAACCAATAAAACAGCACCCGTTTTAGTTACTAAATCGCACAATAAAACGCAGGGGTTTTGAACTCCTGCGTTATTTTATGTTGTTAAATTAATGCTCCCTTTACTGGAATAACAGATGCGATCCAATACTTTTTTTACAAATGCTTGCATTCTTCTTTACTCCCACTTGGTCGACTGCTCATTACTAATACTGTAGCTCAGCTTCTCCAAAGGATTGTTCCATGTCTAACAAGCGTTTTCTTTCAGTCTGAAATTCTTTTGCATTACTACTTAATCTCGATTATCTTTTAGGAAGGTAATTTATCATAAAAAGTACCCTTAAAAAGTAAAGTGATGTCACCTATTACACCTATACAAAAAAAGATGAAATAATAACTTGCTTTTGTAACTTCTTTGTTGAAAAGCTCTTGAAATGCTTGGATAAATATTTGTTCAAATTTAAACCAGCTTAGAATCCAAGCAATTATAAGAAAGACAACGATGGTCATTATTAATATACCTCCAATTACTTTCCTCTAACCAACAATTTCACTGCATCCAAGCATTATTAACCATAAGGAGGATAATCATTAAGTTTAGGAAAATCAAAAGAAATTGCTCACCTTCTACCTTGCCATTTTACAATTTTTTCCCAATTATATCTATCATACCAACAAAAATAATAAGGCGGATTCCTATACGAATTGCCCGCTAATTAACCTGTTACTTTACGTTTTCTCCCTCTGAACCTATGAAATTCCTGTTTTTTAATGTGCTTTATAATTATAAATCGGTTTAATGACTTCCAGCACATCAACTGTATCATCAATATGAGATAGTATATCTTTCATATCTTTATATGCAAATGGAGATTCATCCACCGTGCTTGCTACAACAGAGGTACTCCAAACATCCTTCATAGTAGCTTGAAAATCTTCCAATGCGACAATCTTTCTGGCTTGTGAACGACTCATCAATCGCCCTGCACCATGGGGGCCAGAATAATTCCAGTCAGGATTTCCTTTTCCACGACATATGAGCGAACCATCCCGCATATTCATTGGAATAATGACGATTTCCCCTTCTTGAGCTGAAATAGCACCTTTACGTAATATCATATGATCTAAATCAATGTAATTATGAATGGTGTCGAACTCAGATTCTATATCCCAATTCATGCCTCTGCAAATTACTTCAACCATTGTTTTTCGATTGTATGCTGCATACTTCTGCGCAATAGAGAGATCGAATAAGTAATCCTTCATCTTTTCTCCCTCTACATACGCAAGATCTTTTGAAACAGCGTTTCCAAGCGTTTGATGTGCAACTTGTTGATAATGCTCAGCAATTTGTTTTCCTAGATTTCTGCTTCCAGAATGAATAACTAAATAAATTCTTCCATCCTTTGCTTCATTTAGTTCAATAAAATGATTTCCGCCGCCAAGTGTACCTAAACTTAACCGAGCTCTTTTTTCATTAATGGGAGCAGCGACTTCAGCGAAAGGTATTTCTATAGTGTTGCGATGTTCCTTTTGACGAATGCGAGTACTACTCGGCACATTTTTCTTAATGGTTTTGTCTAATTTTTCAAAGTCAATATGTTCCTTTTGGACATCCAGTTTTGCACAAATCATTCCACAACCTAAATCAACACCAACAAAGTTAGGGACAACCTTATCTGTAATTGTCATGGTTGTTCCGACAGTGCAGCCTTTTCCTGCATGAAGGTCGGGCATCATTCTTATTTTCGTATCTTGTAAAAAGGGTAGATTACAAAGCTGCTCTACCTGTAGCTGTGCTGTATCTTCAATCGTATCTGTAAAAACAATGGCGTTATTATATGTTCCTTTTATTTCTATCAAAATTTCACCTCTTTATATAATGGGTTTGTTAAATAAGGCTGTTGTTTTTTAAAGGCATATATTTTGTGATGAAAATCCGCGAGGCTCCTGCATAATAGACATTCAACGGCTAACCAGTTCTAAAAATTAGTTTTTAAACAAATTAAACCAGCCTTTGTATTTAAACCAAGCAAGCATGGATAAAGCAATGAGAATCATTAGTGCCAACACTGCAAAATAACCGTAATCCCATTTCAATTCCGGCATATGCTCAAAATTCATCCCATACACACCAACGATAAATGTCAAAGGAATAAATACAGTTGAAACTATCGTTAGAATCATCATTATTCGGTTCATGCGACTAGCATTTATAGACACATGACTGTCTCGTATATCAGCAGTTAACTCTCGGTTAGATTCAACCATTTCCGTAAGCTTTAGTAAGTGATCGTATATGTCCGCAAAATAAGTTCGTTCCGATTGATGTAAATTTAACCGTTCCGAGTTCATTATTCGATAAAGCAGATCTCGCATGGGAATGATAGTACGGCGTAATCGAAGTAAATCACTTCGAAGATCGAACACTTGATTCATGGATAAGTGGCGCATATCAAATGTTAGCTGATCTTCAACTTCATTTAAATAATCTTCAATTTTATAAATGATAGGGAAGTATGCATCTACGACTTTGTCTACAATATGATAAGTTGCATGAATGGCACCACGGTCCCATCCTTTTGGACTTTTAATTATTCGTTCCCGTGCCTCCTCTAATTCATGCATATGTGGAAAATGGAACGTTACAACATAATCTTGGCCCACAAAAATATCTAGTTCTTCTGCTTCTAACGTTTCTTCATTAAAAGTATGTAAAACGAAAAAGGAATACCCATCATAAAAATCCACTTTAGGACGTTGAAGTCTTAGTAAGGAGTCTTCAATAGCCAATGGATGAAAATGAAAAAACGAACTAAGTAACAATTCCTCTTCCTTCGTTGGTTCACTAATATCTACCCAATACCATTCAAACGTCTTTTCCTTAATCCTTTCTAAAGGAAAATCATTTATTATGTCGAAGTTAGCTGTAATCCCAAGTGTTCGAATCAATTCTAAAACCTCCCTCTTACCAAATCTTCTACTTCTATTATCCCATAAATTCTATGTTATAATAACGGTAAAAAAATAAGGTGGTCTAGCTATGTCTGAAAAGAATTATGAAGCACTTATAGCCGACAGGATTTTTGTTGGGGGAGTAGACGGAGTAGAGCCTCTTTTAGAAAATGAAAAAATTGATGTCATCTTTGATTTAAGAATGGCGAAAAAAGAGCATCCAGCAGAAGAAGTATGTATACACCAACCAATAGCAGACGAAGCGCCTCATCAAGACAAATCGATAAAAGCTGCAGTTGATGAAGTAGTGAAGGCGTATAAGGAAGGAAAAAACGTATACTTTCACTGTACATCTGGGGGAGGTAGAGCTGGCACTATAGCAGTAGCAACTTTAATGGAATTAGGCTTGGCGAAATCCATTGAAGAAGCAGAAATAAAAGCAAAATCGATTCGTCCGAAAATTAACGTCAAAGCAGATCAAAAAGCAGCTTTAAAAAGAATTTACAGTAATTAATCAATGAAAATGCCAAGAGAATGTCAATTCCTCTTTGGCATTTTTTTCGAGTCTAAGGAAACAAGAGATATTTATTTGCAATGAACTGAGGTGTTTGTCTAGCTTGTAAGGCAGATTTTTGCATTTACTAGTATAAGTGAAAGAAGGAGGTGATTTTATCATGAACCAACGTCCATGTCATTCATGCGGGCATCAAAAGGTAATGGGTCAATCATGTCATTGCCAGCAAGTACCTTGGCTACAACCAGCTGCTCAACCAATAGTATGTCCACCACAATATCGAGTTCGGGATACTTTTTTACCGAGAATGCAACCTGTTATCCATCCGTTTGTGAATGTGAATAGAGAACATGTTGTCAATGTCCCTCAGCATTTCTATACACAAACCAACGAAACCGTCCGTGTACCAGGATCTCAACAAGCTTATCCTATGAACAATCCGTGGCAACAAGGTGGATTCCAACAGCCGTTTCCACAACAACAAATGTTTCCGGGTCAACCTCGATACTAAATACAATGTGCAAAAGCGTGTCGTAGATTGCAAATGCCCTTTTTATAAGAGCATTTGCTTTTTTATTTGGCTGGGTAAAGTTACGCTGCTTTTTTTGAGAAGCATATATTTTGTGACAAAAATCTGCGAGACTCTTGCGGAAAAATGGGCTGCCAAGACCCCATAGCGGATTTGCGTCTATCGGCTACGCCTTTCGACGTAGAAAGGGCGCTGTGACCAACATCTTGGCAGTTCGTCCGCGAAAAGCGAGCGGATTTTTCATCTATAACACCATTATGGATCTTTTATTTTTTATTTTAATAAATATACCCACTTCAACTCTTCGAATATATTGTAATTTTCGGTATATTTTGATAAAGTGATAGTTATTCCATAAGTGGAAATAATTGATGTAAAAAACAGATGAATAGGGGGCGTATTATGAAGCTTTTTCTTTCAGTTGATATGGAAGGGATTACGGGATTACCAGACCATACCTTCGTAGACTCCAGTAAGCATAATTATGAACGTTCAAGACGTATAATGACACAAGAAGCAAACGCTATCGTGGAAGGGGCTTTATCGAAAGGTGTAAAAGAAGTGTTGGTAAATGACAGTCATTCTAAAATGAATAATATTTTAGTAGAGGAGTTACATCCAGAAGCTTCTTTAATCACAGGAGATCTAAAACCGTATTCAATGGTACAGTCTCTAGATGAAACATATATAGGAGCAGTTTTTGCAGGTTACCATTCAAGAGCTGGACAACCAGGTGTAATGAGTCATTCCATGATTTTTGGCGTTCGGAATATCTTTATAAACGAAGTAGTCATTGGTGAGCTTGGATTTAATGCGTATGTCGCAGGTTATTATGGTGTGCCTGTCATTATGGTTGCAGGAGATGACGGAGCTTGTAGAGAAGCAGAAGCGCTTATACCTGGTGTAGTGACTGCAGCTGTAAAACAATCTATTTCAAGGTCGGCAGTTAAGACATTGCATCCTCAAAAAGCCCAAGCGTTATTAAGAGAGAGAATAGCAGAAGCAATTAGTAAGCGTGATCAGATTCAACCACTCACTCCACCAAAAAATCCAGTATTGCGTATCGAGTTTGCAAACTATGGACAAGCAGAATGGGCAGCCCTCATGCCTGGCTGTGAAATTATAGAAGGGACGACGATAGTAAAGTTTGAAGCAATCGATATATTAGAAGCATATCGAGCGATGCTTGTCATGGTAGAGCTAGCAATGCAAGCGAAATTCTGTTAGGAGGAAGCTTTCTGATGACAAAGTATATTATTAAACGTTTTCTCATGATGATTGCAACAATCCTTATCATTTCCACTTTAACTTTTGGGTTAATGCACTCGATTCCTGGTTCTCCGTTTGACGGGGAACGAACCTCTAATCCTACCATTCAAGCAAACTTAGAAAAGTTTTATAAACTAGATGAGCCGATGTATATTCAATATTTATATTATTTAAAGTCTATCGTAACGTTTGACTTTGGTCCTTCTATTAAAAAGCCAAATGAAACAGTAAATGAATTACTTGCAAGAGGATTCCCTATTTCGTTCGAGCTTGGAATGGTTACGATACTCGTAGCATTACTATCTGGAATAATATTAGGTACACTAGCAGCGCTGCGGCATAACGGCATTATTGATTATTTAGCCATGACCTTCGCGGTTGTTGGCATATCTGTACCAAATTTTGTACTTGCAACGTTATTAATTCAACAAGTTGCAGTGAACTTGGAGTGGCTTCCTGCAGCTACCTGGAGCAGTCCGTTACATATGATATTACCTACACTTGCACTCTCTACGGGGCCAACCGCAATTATTGCTCGTTTAACGAGGTCCAGTATGCTCGAAGTGCTGACACAGGATTATATTAAAATGGCCCGTGCAAAAGGACTTTCACCACTAAGAATTGTAGTTAGGCATGCATTAAGAAATGCGCTTATGCCTGTCGTGACGATTATGGGTACGATGCTTGCTGGTATACTAACTGGCACCTTTGTAATTGAACGCATTTTTGCAATCCCAGGCATGGGGAAATATTTTGTGGAGAGTATTAATAACCGAGATTATCCAGTAATAATGGGTACTACAGTATTTTATAGTGCATTCCTAGTATTCATGCTATTTCTAGTGGATATTGTCTATGGCCTTCTAGATCCACGAATAAAATTACATCGAAAAGAGGGGGATGCATAATGACGAGTCCACAAGATGTGGTATCCCCACAACATGTAAAGGATGAATGGTTTCGTCCAAAACTAAAAGAACAGGGAAAGGCAGAGTCTGTAGTGAGACCTTCTTTATCGTATTGGAAGGATGCTTGGAGAAGGTTGCGGAAAAACAAGCTAGCGATGGCCGGACTTATATTCCTTATACTACTCACGCTGTTTGCTATTTTAGGTCCAATGTTTTCTCCATATGCTATTGACGAAACCAACTATCCAAATCAAAATAAAGCTCCATCAAGTAGCCACTGGTTTGGTACAGATGAGGCTGGTCGCGATGTTTTTACGAGAACATGGTATGGTGCTAGAGTTTCCTTATTTGTAGGCGTAATGGCAGCGCTAATCGATTTTTTCATTGGCATTATTTATGGCGGTATCAGCGGCTATAAAGGTGGTCGTGTGGATGCAGTGATGATGCGAGTAATAGAAGTGTTATATGGGCTTCCACATTTACTAGTTGTTATTTTATTGATGGTTGTGATGGGGCCAAGCTTAACGACCATTATCGTTGCGCTGACCGTGACTGGATGGGTAGGAATGGCTCGAATTGTGCGTGGGCAAGTATTGCAAATAAAGAACTATGAATTTGTGACAGCGTCCAAATCATTTGGTGCAAAAACGTCCAGAATTATTCGTAAAAACTTACTACCAAATACGATGGGACCTATTATTGTACAGATGACGCTTACCGTTCCAAGTGCCATTTTTGCAGAGGCATTTCTTAGTTTCTTAGGTCTAGGAATTCAAGCGCCTTTTGCAAGTTGGGGTGTAATGGCAAATGATGCATTACCCGTTATTTTATCTGGTCATTGGTGGCGTTTATTCTTCCCGGCATTCTTTATCTCCTTAACGATGTTTGCATTTAATGTGTTAGGGGATGGTCTGCAAGATGCACTTGATCCGAAGCTTAGGAGGTGAGAATTTATGAATGAACATCCATTAGCTAATTCTAAAGAGCTCAATAGTGGAAAAGTAGACGAAGTAGCAATAACTCTTCAAACAGATGACTCAATTAAGATAAAAAATAAGGTGAGAGAAAAGAAAAATATATCTGCTGAAAAAATGTTGCAAGTAGATAATTTACATGTTTCATTTCGCACATATGGCGGGGAAGTAGAAGCGGTTAGAGGAGTTAACTTTGACCTGTACAAAGGAGAAACACTTGCGATAGTTGGAGAGTCTGGATGTGGTAAAAGTGTAACTTCTAATGCAATTATGGGGTTAATTCCAGAGCCAGCTGGGATGATTAAAAATGGAAGTATTTTTTTTAAAGGAAAAGAATTAACTAAAATGTCTAAAGCGCAGATTAGGAAAATTCAAGGTGTCGATATTTCTATGATATTCCAAGATCCAATGACTGCGTTAAATCCAACACTAACAATTGGAGAACAGTTAACGGAGGGACTTCGTACTCATAAAGAAATTGGAAAGCAAGAAGCTAAAAGGAAAGCGATAGAGATGCTGAGTTTGGTAGGAATACCAAATCCCGAGGAGCGATTAAAGCAATTTCCTCATCAATTCTCGGGAGGGATGCGTCAACGTATTGTAATTGCCATTGCTCTTATTTGCGATCCAGAACTATTAATAGCAGATGAGCCCACAACGGCGTTAGATGTCACAATTCAAGCGCAAATTTTAGAGTTGTTTGAAGAAATCCAACGAAAAACGGATATATCCATTATATTAATCACCCATGATTTAGGGGTAGTTGCAAAAATCGCGGATCGAATTGCTGTTATGTATGCTGGGAAAATAGTAGAAATTGGCGATAAACGAGAAATCTTTTATACTCCTGAGCATCCATATACAAAGGGCCTACTAAATTCTGTTCCACGATTAGATTTAGTAGATGAAGAACTGCAACCAATTGATGGAACTCCGCCAGATTTATTCTCCCCACCAACGGGATGCCCATTTACCGCTCGTTGTCAGTACGCAATGGAAGTGTGTGATCATGTTTATCCTTTTACAACAAAAGTATCAGAAACACATGCAGTAGATTGTTGGCTCCAAGATGAAAGGGCTAAAGTATTACAGGTAAAAATCTAAGGCTGGATGAACGCGCGCAAGTGCATTCACATATAGAATATAAAGGGGGATTTAGGATGAAGAAATGGTTATCATTAATCTTTGTAGCATTTTTTGTTCTTGTGTTAAGTGCATGTACAGCTACTAAAGACGCGGGAGAAAAGACAAATACAGAGAAAGAGCCAGAGACAGAAGGGGAAGAAAAAGAAGAGCCAGTTACAAAAGCTGAGAAAGTACTTTACTTAAACAATGGTAATGAACCAACCTCATTTGATCCATCAATAGGATTTGATGCAGTATCTTGGAGTGCATTAAATAACCTTATGGAAGGCTTAGTAAGACTTTCTAAAGATCATGTAGCAGAAGAAGCTACTGCAGAGAAAATAGATATATCAGAAGACGGCTTAACGTATACATTTACGATTCGTGATAATGCAAAATGGTCTAATGGAGATCCCGTGGTAGCGAGTGATTTTGTATATGGTTGGTTGCATATGTTAAATCCAGAAACTGCTTCTCCAGCAGCTTTCCTAGCGTATTTCATTGAAGGAGCCGAAGCATACAATAGCGGAGAAGGTACTGTAGATGCAGTAGCTATTAAAGCGTTAGAAGATAAAGTTTTTGAAGTAAAATTGGCTGCTCCAACCGAGGCATTTTTAAATATTATTACCAACCCAAGCTTTTTCCCAGTCAATGAAAAAGTAGCAACAGCAAATCCTACTTGGTTTACAGAAGCGGAATCTTTCGTAGGAAATGGTCCATTTAAATTAACTGAGTGGAAGCATGATGTAAGTTTTACATTTGCTAAAAACGAAAACTATTGGGACGCTAACACAGTAAAGCTTGATAAAGTACAATGGGCAATGATTAATGACTCCAATACAGAATACCAAATGTATCAAACAGGTGAACTAGATACTTCTGGAGTACCATCTGAACTTGCAGAAAGTTTAATAAATGACCCAGAACTAAAAAATGAAGATCAGGCTGGTTTATATTTCTATCGATTCAACACATCAATGGAACCATTCACGAATAAAAAAATTCGTCAAGCATTTGGTTATGCTGTTAATCAACAGGAAATCGTTGATTTTGTAACGAAAGTCGGGCAAAAACCAGCTGAGGGCTTTGTTCCTTATGGATTTATCGGTCCAGATGGAAAAGAATTTAGAGATACTGCTGGCGTATTAATAAAACATGATGCAGAAAAAGCGAAAGCACTATTAGCAGAAGGTATGAAAGAGGAAGGTTATTCTGAATTACCTGCAGTTACGTTAACATATTCAACAAGCGATTCACATAAGAAAATTGCAGAAGCACTTCAAAGTAAATTTAAAGAAGTTCTAGGTGTTGAGGTAGCATTACAAAATGTAGAGGCAAGTGTTTTTGCTTCGGAACAAAAAGAGTTTAAGTACCAAATGTCGCGTTCCTCTTTCTTATTTGACTATGCTGATCCAGTGAATGCATTAGAAAGCTTTATCACAGGTTCTTCTATGAATCGTACAACTTGGTCTAATGCAGAATTTGATAAATTAATTGCGGATATCAAGAACGAGAAAGATGCAACTAAACGTTGGGAATTATTAATACAAGCAGATAAATTATTAATGGATGAAATGCCTATATTCCCACTATATTATTACAACCAAGTAACACTTGAAAAACCATCTGTTTCAGGAATTGTTAGACATCCAGTTGGATATATGGATTTAAAATGGGCTGATAAAAACTAAAAAAGAAGCGGCACTTGCTAAAGGTGCCGCCCCTTTTCATTATGGTGCTGTTAAACTCCATTTTGTTATTTGGTAGAATCCGCGTGCATTCTGCGCGGGTTCTACCACAAATTATATGCTTAGAGCAACAGCCTAATTGAACATAACCTTCATTATAAAAGGAGGAAAATTACATATGAGAAAACGTCCAAAAAGATTGAGAAAAGGGGACACGATTGGAATTATTGCTCCTGCAAGTCCACCTAACCTCGAACAACTTAAACGCTCTCTATCGTTTTTAGAGGAGTTAGGATTATCTTATCGAATGGGGAAAAGTATAGAAAATGTATATGGTTATCTTGCTGGTACAGATGAAGAACGTTTAGAAGATTTACATGAGATGTTCGCTGACCCGAACATAGCTGGGATTATTTGTGCAGGTGGAGGCTACGGTTCTGGTAGGTATACGGATAAGATAGATTTTCAATTAATGAATGAATGCCCGAAAATTTTCTGGGGCTATTCAGATATTACTTTTTTACATACAGCTATGAATTTATATTCTGATATCATTACTTTCCATGGTCCTATGTTAGCTTCAGATGTAGGAAAAAGCTCGTTTGAAGAGCTATCCAAAAAGATGTTTTTGCAATTGTTTCAACCAATGGAGCTTCACTATACAGAAGCCGTTTCTCCTTTAACACAAGTTTCATCTGGAATTGCAAGAGGTGAGTTGACAGGTGGAAATCTATCACTTCTTGCAAGTGGAATTGGAACCAAATACGAGATAGATACAAAAGGGAAGTTGTTATTAATTGAAGATATCGGAGAAGAGCCATACCGAGTAGATGGGATGCTTAATCAACTACGGCAGGCAGGGAAATTAGATGCAGCAGCTGGTTTTGTAATTGGTGATTTTCTGGACGCTGATCCTAAAAAACGGAAGGTTTCATTATCATTGGAAGAGGTATTTAACCATTACTTAGGGAATCTAGGAAAGCCCGCTGTAAAAGGGTTTAAAATAGGACATTGTCAACCGCATTTTGCCGTTCCACTTGGAGCAGACGCTCAGTTGGACGCAGATAACTTATCGCTTGTTATTTTACCAGGAGTTGAATAAAGGGGGAGATCTGTTGATAATTCAGTCCATTGAAACATTTGATGTCGCTGTACCACTTACAAAGCCTTTTAAAACCGCACTTCGAACGGTTACAACAGCCTATTCTGTTTACGTAAAGCTAACTACAAAGGAAGGCTCTACAGGGTATGGTGAGGCACCTCCTACGCATGTAATTACTGGAGAGTCCATGGCGAGTATTCGGTATGCGATTAATGAAATTATTGCTCCACAGCTTATAGGGCTTGATGTAATGGATAGTGAGCGCGTTTTCCAAAAATTGAATGCTTCTCTTGTTAGAAATACAAGTGCTAAAGCCGCTGTTGACATGGCCATTTATGATTTAATTGCCCGTCAGTCCGGATATCCTTTGTTTCAATATCTTGGCGGATATCGAGATACGCTAGAAACCGATTTTACAGTGAGTGTAAATGACCCAGTTGAAATGGCGGATGATGCGGAACGTTATGTCAAAGACGGGTTTCATGTGCTGAAAGTAAAAGTGGGTATAGGCGATATAAAAGAAGATATTGCCCGTATACAGGCAATTCGAGAACGAATAGGAAATAAACCAAAATTAAGGCTTGATGCCAATCAAGGATGGAATGCTAAAGAAGCTGTACGAGCAATTCGAACGATGGAAGATGCAGGGTTCGAGATTCAATTAGTGGAACAACCCGTTCCTGCTCATGATATCGAAGGGTTAAAATATGTCACAGATTGTACAGATACTCCCATTATGGCAGATGAAAGTGTATTTTCTATCCATGATGCAAAACGAGTTTTAGAGATGCGAGCAGCTGATTTGATAAATATTAAACTGATGAAATCAGGTGGTATTTATAATGCTAAAAAGATAAATACGCTGGCAGAAGCAAATGGGGTTGCTTGCATGGTAGGAAGCATGATTGAAACAAAGCTAGGAATTACTGCGGCAGCTCATTTTGCCGCTAGTCAACCGAATATTCAATTTTACGATTTTGACGCCCCACTCATGCTCGTCAGCGATCCTTTGATTGGTGGGGTCATATATGAAGGAAGTAAGATTACGTTTTCAAAAGAACCTGGTCTTGGCATTTTACGTTTGAAAAGAGTTGGGGGTTAGTAGATGACAACAAAAGCGAATGAATGGGTGTGTTCGGTAAAAGTTGCAACTGTTTGGACAGAACCGACTTCTATGAGAGAGTTGGATGCACCAGGAGTTGCAAACCCAGTACTGTTGGCAGAATGGCTTGAAGCATTGACGTACAATGAACGACTTGCACTATGCAATGAAAATCGTGTACAAACGCAACTCCTTTACGGAGAACCAGTGCTAGTAGAAGAGATAGAAGGAGAATGGGCAAAAATCATTGCTGTGTGGCAACCTTCTAAAAAAGATAGTCGTGGCTATCCTGGGTGGGTACCTTTAGCACAATTAAAAAAGTCGGAGCAATTGAACTCTATTGGGGTTGTACGAGTATCTTCCATAAAAGCACAACTGTGGGACATGAAAGAGAAGCCTCTGTTGATTGTCCCTTTTAATACGACGCTTCCAGTTTTTTCAGAAGAGGCACCATATTTTAAAGTCCAAACACCTCATGGAGATGCATTGTTGTTAAAGAAAGATGCTGACTATGCAGTATCCACGGAGCAGTATCCTAAACTCCTTGCAGAAGAGGCAGTAGCTTTAGGGGAGCTTTACTTAGATTTGCCGTATTTGTGGGGGGGAATGTCTCCGTACGGATACGATTGCTCTGGATTTTCATACAATATGCTGAAGGCTTGTGGATACTTAATTCCGCGCGATGCAAGTGATCAAGCCCGGAGTGGTGAAGAAGTTTCTATTGGCGATCCATCCTCTTGGAAAAAAGGAGATTTACTGTTTTTTGCAAATGATGAGGGAACTGGACCCGTGCGTCATGTGGGGTTTTATTATGGAAACGGGCAATTATTGCACTCCCCCTCTACAGGGAAAACAGTTGAAATTTTAATGTTAGAAGGATCCAAGCTGGAAAAGGAAATCTGCGCAGTAAGAAGATATGCCGTTTAGGGGGGATTTACATGACGGAACAAGTTCTTTTGTCCGTACAAGATTTAAAACGCCATTTTGATCTTGGTCACGGAAAAACATTAAAAGCCGTAGATGGGATTAGTTTTGATATCGTAAAAGGGGAAACATTTGGTCTTGTTGGAGAGTCCGGTTGTGGAAAATCTACTGCAGGACGAACGATTTTAGGATTGTACAATAAAACAGAAGGTAATGTTCTGTTTGAAGAAAAAAATGTACATGAAATGAGCGAGAAAGAACGAAAAGAGTATTTGAAAAAGATGCAAATGATTTTCCAGGACCCATATGCATCACTAAATCCTCGGTCCACGGTGCTTGAAATTATTGCGGAACCAATGGAAGTTCATAAACTGTATAACTCTAAAGAAGAGGTAAAAACGAGAGTGTATAAGTTGTTAGAAGATGTGGGGCTCAATCGAGATCATGCCAATCGTTATCCACATGAATTTTCAGGTGGACAAAGACAGCGTATCGGTATTGCTCGAGCACTAGCTCTAGACCCTGAGTTTATTATTGCAGACGAACCAATTTCAGCACTAGACGTTTCCGTTCAAGCACAAGTAGTAAAATTGCTACAGCGATTACAAAAAGAAAAAGGGCTAACGTATTTGTTTATCGCCCATGATTTATCCATGGTGAAATATATTTCCGATCGCATCGGAGTAATGTATTTGGGACATATGGTGGAGCTAACTACGAGCAATCAGTTATACGATAATCCTTTGCATCCGTATACGCAGGCATTATTATCAGCAATTCCTATTCCAGATCCCGATATAGAGGAATCACGGGAACGAATACTATTGCAAGGTGAGTTGCCTAGTCCGATAAATCCTCCTTCTGGTTGTGTATTTCGAACACGTTGTGCACATGCAATGGATATTTGTGTAGATAAAAAGCCGGAATGGAAAGAACAAGCAGCTGGACATTTTGTTGCGTGTCATTTATATAACTAACTGGAAAAGCCGTCGTGAAGAAGCAAAACTCTTTTATTTAAAGAATAAGGAAGTAGATAAATTTTTATTACATGAACAGGTTGATTTCCGCTACAGGCGGACGCTTCCAGGGGGCAGCTTCCCTTGCTCCTGCGCAAGCTTGTCGCAAAAATTAATTTCGCTGCGCTCAGTCCAGGGTCTTGATTTGCTTGCTAATCCCCTAGGAGTCGCCGCCTTCCGCTCCAATCAATGAACTGGTGTACTTCCTTTCGCTTATCAAGAAAGTGGAAATAGAGAAAAATAGGTAGTATCGTTTAATAAAAAAGGGGAGAGCATCCGAAATTGTATCTTCGGACGCCTTAAAAAAATAAGAAAGTATTTCTTCTTTCATTATCCAAACCAAATGATGCACCATGCTCTTTCACAATCCAAGAGGGAGACGGACAAACATTCGCCATAAGATTACCAAAAAAGAAGGAGCTTGATGTGACCCAGTCACATCAAGCTCCTCTAAAAATCCCAAGGTAATAGTATAGCCAACGTTTCGTCCAAAGCACGCTGGAATTGGCGAAAGACAAGGTGCACTTAAAGGGCAGCACATGCTGCTTTTCTTACTTCTAAGCTTTATAACAAATCCAACCACTGAAAAGCGTAGTAGAGAAAAACTTTGTAATGCGTGTAAAACCTGCTTGTTGAAGTAATTGTTCAACCACATCTTCAGGTACATAAGAAAGGGAAAGGATTTCCTTCTCCATTTCATCAATCTCTTCTATAGAAAGTTTTGTCGTGTCTAGCCAGTAACTTTTTAAGTAGGTAAAGCTCTTCTAATTCCACTGTCATACTGCTTCGCAAGTGTAGCGTTGAATTCCATTTATATTCCCTCCTACCTGCATTTATCGTAAGAATAAAAACCCTGTAATGGAATTTATGAAAAATAATTGAAAAAAATAGAACTTTTCTTAACGATAAACGTATAACTTATAGGGCATTAGGAAAGGCAGAATACGAAATAGCAATGTGGACGACACATTCATTTAGGGAAGGTGATGTAAATGGAAAAGAAGCTAATCGTTAAGCTTCAAAATTTAACAAAAGTAATAGGCAAAAAGAAACTTATTGACGACCTTAGTTTAGATTTATATGCAGGTCAAATAACGGGTTTTCTAGGGCCAAATGGAGCGGGGAAAACAACGACTATTCGAATGATGACAGGACTTATGAAACCAACGTCAGGAGAAGTATTTATCGACGGGCAAGCTATTTCTTCTGATTTTGAGGGATCAATGAGTAAAGTCGGAGTGATAGTAGAAAATCCCGAGATGTATAAGTTTATGAGTGGATATAAAAACTTACTTCATTTTGCTCGAATGAATAAAAGCGTAACGAAAGAGCGAATAGATGAAGTAATTGCCCAAGTGGGTCTGCAAAACAGAATTCATGAAAAGGTATCGAAGTATTCGCTTGGAATGCGTCAACGTTTAGGGCTAGCCCAAGCACTCTTGCATCGACCAAAATTTTTAATACTAGATGAGCCAACGAATGGACTAGACCCAGCAGGTATTAGAGAGTTCCGTATGTACTTACGCAAAATTGCGGAAGAAGAAGGCGTTTCTATTTTTGTATCTAGCCATTTATTAGCAGAAATTGAGTTAATGTGTGATAGAATCGCAGTTATTCAAAATGGAAAACTTATATCTATTAGAGAAGTAAAAGAAGAGGAAGAATCACATTACTACATGGAAGTATCTCCAAAAGAGAAAGCGGAGGCTTTCTTATCTTCCAAAAACATATCTACAGAGGTTTTGGGGAATGGTTTTGTCGTACAGCTTTCATCGGAAGATGTTCCTGTTTTAGTCGGTGAAATGGTAGCAAATAATCTACAATTATTCCAAATTAATCCGCATCGAAAATCGTTGGAAGATCAATTCTTAGAATTAACAGGAGGTGGGCAAATTGCTGAATCTCATAAGAAATGAATGGATGAAATTATGGAGTAAAAAAGCAACTTGGGTAATGGTGGTGTTAATAGCCCTATTAATGATTGGATCAGCTGGTATTTTTAAATGGATTAAGAGCCCTATAGGTGAGAGCCCTACAGATGATTGGAAAATAGCTTCTCAAGAGCAAGTTAAGCTATTAGAATCACAATTAACGGATCCGAATTTGTCTAAAGAGGAGTTGCAGGATTTAAAAGATTCTATAACAGTTGAAAAGCATCGTTTAGAGAAGGATATTGCTCCAATAACCTCAGAGAGTGTTAAAGGATTTATCAATGAAATTCCTGGTATGCTTTCCGTAATTACATTATTCACAGTTGTTGTTGCAGGAGGAATCGTTGCTTCAGAGTTTTCTCAAGGGACTATTAAAATGTTATTAACACGACCTGTGAGTAGGGGGAAGATTTTGACTTCGAAGTTGTTGACGGTCGGATTATATGCTGTTTTCATGGCTTCAATTAGTTTATTGGTAGGAATAATTGCTGCATATATTTTCTTTGATTCGTCACCTGGAACAAGTTTAGAAGTGGTGAACGGAAAAGTGGTAGAGGTTTCATTTTGGGTAAGACTACTACTTCTAATGGGACTTTCTCTAGTAAACGTGTTAGTTATTGGGATGTTGGCTTTTATGGTTGGATCTGTATTCCGTTCTAGTTCACTTGCAATAGGAATTTCTATATTTCTTATGTTCGCAGGGGTAAATATTACGTATATGCTAGCATTCAAATTCGAACTGGCTAAGTATATTTTATTTGCTAACACTAATTTGACGCAATATATAGGGAATGGGCAACCGTTGATTGATGGGATGACGATGTCGTTTTCAATCGCAGTGGTTTCTGTCTACATGCTTGTATTTTTAGTAATTAGTTATTGGTCGTTTATAAAACGCGATGTAGCAGCGTAAATTTTTGTTGACTAGATTTTATTATTGTTGTATTCTGAAAATAACTTAAGGAAAGGAGTGAGGCATTATGGCTATTGTAAATACTAATCAACGAATCAGTAAGTTCATGATGTCCCACTCCGTTTGTCTCTAATTGTAGAACGAATATGCATTTCATTTGCTTGTAACAGACAAACAAATGTATTTCGCTACACTTTTTGAGATGCTTCTTTACTAATGACCGGGAAACCATGATTGCTGATTCGTGCAGTCATGGTTTTTTTATATGGAAATTAGGAGGAAGTTAAATTGAATTTAATCGAACAATATGGTTGGAATAATAAATGGGAAGAAAAAATGTTGAGTAAAGGGATCGCAGGTCGCGTATTACTTGAGCATAAAAATTTGTATCGTGTCATGACTAACGAAGGGGAATGGTTATGCTCTCTATCAGGGAAATTCAAGTTTGACCATGGCCGCGAAGCATTTCCGGCAGTTGGAGATTGGGTTGTCCTCGAACAAATGCCGGGGGAAGAAAAAGGAATCATTCAAGACGTGCTTCCACGTAGTTCACAGTTTTCCAGAAAAGCTGCTGGCTTAACAACGGAAATTCAGTTAATCGCAGTTAATGTTGATTATGTATTTCTTGTTATGTCTCTTAATCACGACTTTAATTTACGTAGATTAGAGCGATATTTATTAGCCGCATGGGATTCGGGTGCAACACCAGTTGTTGTTTTGACGAAAAAAGACGCATGTGATGATTTGGCATTTTATATAAATGAAGTAGAATCAATCGCTTTTGGTGTAGATGTATTTGCAGTGAGTAGTGTAACAGGTGAAGGAATCGATAGCCTTGCAAATCTTTTATCTGGCAGTAAAACAGGTGCTCTTCTAGGATCTTCTGGAGTTGGCAAGTCCTCTTTAATTAATGCTTTGTCTGGTGAAGAAGTAATGGTAGTAAACAATATTCGAGAAGATGATAGCAAAGGGCGTCATACCACAACGCATAGAGAACTTACTTTATTGCCGGAGGGTGGTTTATTAATTGATACCCCGGGAATGAGAGAATTCCAACTTTGGGATACAAGTGATGGGATTAGCGCAAGCTTCCAAGATATTGAAGAACTTGCGGATGGATGTCGCTTCCGAGATTGCAAACATGAAAAAGAGCCGGGATGCGCAATTCAAGAAGCTATTTATACAGGTGCATTGAAACAAGAGCGTTATAAAAGTTATGTGAAGTTGATGAGAGAGCTTGCACATATTGAACGAAAAAATGATCTAGTTGCCAAAAAAGCAGAAGTGAATAAGTGGAAACAACTAACGAAAATACACAGGAAGAAAAAATAAATGTATTAATATACAAATGAAAAAGTTTTTGGAATATAAGTTGGAATATTGATACACCCTTAAACTACTAACTGTTCTGGTTAGTAGTTTTTTTGTGCCTTCCTAAGAAAATCATATCAATTGCACATGGATTATTTTCTCGATATAATATAGTCAAAGTTAGTCAAAGTCAGTTTGCTAAAGAGGTGAGAAGATGAAAAATATATCTGACATTATTGAAGGTTATTTGAAGTCGATTATCGAAGAAGAGAGTAAGGGGCAAATTGAAATTAAAAGAAGTGAAATTGCTGAAAAATTTCAATGTGTTCCATCTCAAATAAACTATGTTATCAACACACGGTTTACCCAAGATCGCGGTTACTTAGTGGAAAGTAAACGTGGTGGTGGTGGATATATTCGAATCCTCCGCGTTCGGGCGCATACGAAAGCAGAATTGATTGAGCATATAATACAAAGACTAGAAAATGGTGCAGCTGAATCAGTTACGGAAGACATTGTGTTCCGACTGCTAGAGGAAGAAGTGATTACAACAAGAGAAGCGAAGCTCATTTTAGCGGCGCTTAATCGAACAACACTTGCTATTCCACTACCAGCAAGGGATGAAATACGTGCGCGTATATTATGTGCCATGCTATTAACATTAAAATATCAAAAAAGTTAAAAATGAGCGGGGTGTGTTGAAAAGTGATTTGTGAAAATTGTAAGCAGAGACCGGCAAAAGTGACGGTTACACAAGTGCATAACGGTGAACACTTTGAACGACATTATTGTGAGGTCTGTGCAAATAGTCTCCACCCGTTTTATGTAGAGTATAAACAAGATCCGTTATCTCTTCATCAACTCCTATCCAATTGGTTTAACCATGCAGATCAGCAGCCAATGCAGCAAAGGCAAAAAAAGCCTCCATTAGAGTGTGAAGAATGCGGTTGGTCCATACAACGTTTTTTAGATGAAGGGAAATTCGGCTGTGCTTCTTGTTACGATAGTTTTCGACAACAACTACCGAATGTATTTAAACGTTTGCATAATGGAAATACAACCCATATTGGGAAAGCGCCGGGGGCAATTGGTGAAAAGATAGCATTGAAAAAACGCATTGAAGCCATTCGTTCTCAAATGAAAGAGGCTGTTGAAACCGAACAATTTGAGGATGCTGCAAGACTAAGGGATGAAGCAAGGGATCTTGAAAGTCAGCTTGTCACGGGAGGTGACGAAACGAATGTCGATTGAACGCTTTTTAGATAATTCTATTTCTAGTTGGATGGTTGGAAATGGAGAGCATTCAGATATAGTCATGAGTACAAGAATTCGATTAGCTAGAAATTTAAATGGGTATCGATTCCCACTTGCATTTACAGAAGATGAGGCGCATAAAATTGACCAATCCGTTTCCGCTACACTTGTGGATGCCGATGAAGAATTACAAATGAACTTTTCTTCTATACAAATTAAAGATGTGTCGGAACTAAATCGACAAGTGCTAGTGGAAAAGCATTTAATTAGTCCAAAGCTTGCTAACTCGCCGATGACTGGATCTGTTTTATTATCCGAAGATGAATCTGTAAGTGTAATGGTAAATGAGGAAGATCATATTCGTATTCAATGCCTTTTCCCTGGTCTTCAAATTCAACAAGCATATGCGCAAGCTGACACAATAGATCGATTATTAGAAAAGGAATTACCATATGCCTTTGATGAGCAATTCGGGTATTTAACGAGTTGTCCGACAAACACCGGAACCGGCTTACGTGCATCCGTTATGATGCATTTACCGGCATTAACTAAGACAAAGCAAATCAACCGAATTGTAACAATCATTTCTAGATTAGGGATGGTTGTAAGAGGGATATATGGGGAAGGTAGTGAAGCGCTCGGAAATGTATACCAAGTGTCTAATCAAACGACACTTGGTAAGACAGAAGAAGACATACTTGCCGATCTTCAAAGTATTACAGAACAAATTATCCAAAAAGAAAGAGAAGCGCGAGATGCACTCTTAAAGCACTCAGCCAATACACTAGAGGATCGGTTGTATCGATCTTTAGGGACGTTGTCATATGCTCGTATAATGACAACCGAAGAGGCTGCTAGATGCTTGTCGGATGTTCGTTTAGGTATAGACATGGGACTCATTAAAGATGTAGATGTGACCATTTTGAACGAATGCATGGTGTTTATGCAACCAGGGTTTCTGCAAATGTATGCTGGAACGACGTTAAATACTTCGGAACGAGATATGTTTCGAGCGAAGTTGTTAAGGGAACGGTTGCAAAAGGGAGAAAAACCGAAAACAAAAGGAGAGGGTATTGCATGATGTTTAATCGATTCACACAAAGATCACAAAAAGTATTACAACTAGCACAAGAAGAAGCTATACGTTTAAAGCACGAATCAATTGGTACAGAACATATATTACTAGGGTTAATTCGTGAAGGTAGCGGTATTGCAGCGAAAGCTTTAGAAGCAATTGAAGTAGATCCGAAAGTGATTGAAACAGGAATCGAGGAGTTAGTAGGAACTGGGGCAGAAGAAGTTGGTCCAATCGTTCACTACACTCCTCGAGCGAAAAAGGTAATTGAACTCTCTGTAGATGAGTCTCGAAAACTAGGGCATTCTTACATTGGTACAGAGCATCTATTACTAGCTCTAATCCGAGAAGGTGAAGGTGTGGCTGCTAGAGTTTTGAATAATGCAGGTGTTAGCTTAAACAAAGCGCGTCAGCAAGTACTTCAATTACTTGGAAGCACAGATCAATCTCACAGTAATGGTAACAACAGTGCTGCTCCTGCAAGCACTCCGACTTTAGATGGTTTAGCACGTGATTTAACACAAATTGCAAGAGAAGGTACACTTGATCCAGTCATAGGTCGTAGCAAGGAGATTACCCGTGTTATTGAAATTTTGGCACGTCGCACAAAAAATAATCCTGTTTTAATCGGAGAACCTGGTGTTGGTAAAACCGCAATTGCGGAAGGACTTGCACAGCAAATTGTACAAAACGAAGTACCAGAAATTTTGCGTGATAAACGTGTTATGACACTTGATATGGGGACAGTTGTTGCTGGAACGAAATATCGTGGAGAATTTGAGGATCGTTTGAAAAAAGTAATGGATGAAATTCGTCAAGCTGGAAATGTTATTTTATTCATTGATGAACTTCATACACTTATTGGAGCAGGCGGAGCAGAAGGAGCAATTGATGCTTCCAATATTTTAAAACCTGCGTTAGCACGTGGAGAAATTCAATGTATCGGTGCGACAACATTAGATGAGTATCGTAAATATATCGAAAAGGATGCTGCACTTGAACGTCGATTCCAACCAATTCAAGTGGATGAACCATCTGTAGATGAGGCTATTCAAATTATTTACGGCTTACGTGATCGCTACGAAGCACATCACCGTGTGAAAATTACAGATGAAGCGGTAGAAGCTGCTGTTAAAATGTCCAATCGTTATATTTCGGATCGCTTCTTACCAGATAAAGCGATCGATTTAATTGATGAAGCTGGATCAAAGGTTCGACTACGCTCTTACACAACGCCACCAAATTTAAAAGAATTAGAAGCGAAATTAGAAGCGGTCCGTTCGGAGAAAAATGCTGCTGTTCAAAGTCAGGAATTTGAAAAAGCTGCATCTTTCCGTGACAAAGAGCAAAAGCTTAAAGAAGAGCTAGAAAAAATGAAAAACAATTGGAAAGAAAAACAAGGAAAAGAAGAATCAGAAGTAACAGTTGAAGATATTGCCTCTGTTGTTTCTATGTGGACTGGAGTGCCGGTCTCTAGACTTGCTCAAACAGAATCTGAGAAGTTATTGAAGTTAGAAGACAAATTACATGAAAGAGTAATTGGTCAAAAAGAGGCTGTAGATGCGATTTCCCGTGCAATTCGTCGCGCACGTGCCGGTCTAAAAGATCCTAAGCGTCCAATTGGCTCATTTATTTTCTTAGGACCTACTGGTGTTGGTAAAACGGAACTTGCTCGTGCATTAGCAGAAGTTATGTTTGGTGACGAAGATGCAATGATTCGTGTAGATATGTCCGAGTACATGGAAAAACATTCAACTTCACGTCTTGTGGGCTCTCCCCCAGGATACGTTGGATTTGAGGATGGTGGACAATTAACGGAAAAAGTGCGTCGTAAACCTTACTCTGTTATCCTGCTGGATGAAATTGAAAAAGCGCATCCAGATGTGTTTAATATTCTTCTTCAAGTATTAGAGGATGGCCGACTAACAGATTCTAAAGGACGTACAGTCGATTTCCGTAATACAGTTGTCATCATGACATCCAATGTAGGAGCAGATGCGCTTAAATTCAATAAATATGTTGGATTTAATCTACAAGAGGGTGGGAAAACAGATTACAAAGATATGAAAGGTAAAATGCTAGAAGAATTGAAAAAAGCATTCCGCCCAGAATTCTTAAACCGTTTAGATGAGATGATTGTGTTCCATTCTCTAGAAAGAGAGCATTTAAAAGAAATCGTTACTCTTATGATTGAGCAGTTAGCTAAACGCCTGAAAGAGCAAGGCATAGATTTGGAGCTAACAGAAGCGGCTCAAGAAAAAATTACAACGGAAGGATACGATCCTGTGTATGGTGCACGTCCGTTACGTCGAGCATTGCAAAAACATGTAGAAGATCGTCTTTCTGAAGAATTATTAAAAGGTGAAGTACTAAATGGTCAGCACGTCGTATTTGATGTAGAAAACGATGAATTCGTTGTTCGTACAACGGCTGCAGTGACAGAAAACTAATATAGCGGGCATTCCGAACTTTACATGCGGAATGCCCTTTTTATACATAGGAGGATGAAATGGCGAAGAAGAAAACGAAATTTATGTGTAATTCATGTGGATACGAGGCAGCTAAATGGATGGGAAGATGTCCAGGGTGCGGTGATTGGAATACGATGGTAGAAGAGACGGAGATCGTGTCAAAAGGACCAAAACGATCATTTCAGCATTCTACAGGAGTAGCACAGAAGGCAACGCCAATAACGGCGATTGAATCAGTAGATGCGCCGCGAGTAGCAACAGATCTTGTTGAGTTAAATCGTGTACTCGGTGGAGGAATTGTACCGGGGTCACTTGTTCTAATAGGTGGAGATCCGGGTATAGGAAAGTCGACTTTACTATTACAGGTTTCGGCGTTACTTGCAAACAAAGGTGAACGTGTTTTATACATTTCCGGTGAAGAATCGATTAGACAAACGAAGCTTCGTGCGGAGCGCTTAGGTGTTATTTCGTCTGAGCTTTATATTTATGCAGAAACAAATCTTGAATTAATTAATGAGACAATTGAGAGTGTGGAGCCGCGATTTGTCATTGTTGACTCAATCCAAACAGTACATCACCCAGAAGTGACGAGTGCACCAGGAAGTGTCTCTCAAGTTCGTGAAAGTACAGCTGAACTAATGCGTATTGCTAAAACGAAGAACATTGCAATCTTTTTAGTGGGACACGTAACTAAAGAGGGGCAAATTGCTGGGCCTCGTATATTAGAGCATATGGTTGATACTGTTCTATATTTTGAAGGGGAGCGACACCATACTTATAGAATTTTACGTTCACAAAAAAATAGATTTGGGTCTACAAATGAAATTGCTATATTTGAAATGGTTCAGCAAGGACTAAAGGAAGTATTAAATCCTTCTGAATTATTTTTGCAGGAACGGTCACATGGATCTGCAGGTTCGGCTATTGTTGCTTCTATGGAGGGGACTAGGCCAATTTTAGTGGAAATCCAAGCACTCGTGACACAATCTAGTTTTAATTATCCTAAACGGATGGCTACCGGAATCGATCAAAATCGCGTATCTTTACTGATGGCAGTGTTGGAAAAACGTATGGGATTATTACTTCAAACGCAAGATGCTTATATAAAAGTTGCTGGTGGAGTCAAACTAGATGAACCTGCAATCGATTTAGCCGTCCTAGTAAGTATCGTTTCTAGTTTTCGAGATACAGGAGTAACGCCTACAGATTGTTTTATTGGAGAAATAGGGTTAACGGGAGAAGTGAGAAGAGTATCCAGAATCGAACAACGTGTACAAGAAGCAGCGAAATTAGGGTTTAAAAGAGCAATTGTTCCAGCTTCAAATATGGGCGGCTGGGATTATCCAAAAGGAATTCAAGTCGTGGGCATAGAATCAGTAAATGAAGCAATGAAAGAGGCTTTTTCCTAACAGGGAGCTGATGGGGCCCCCTATCAACATAATAGACTTAATATGGAATTTGGAAGTATAATGAATTTTAGACGGAGGTGGAATATTTTGATGAAATGGATTATTCAAATTGCGTTTGTTTTAATAGGTGGTACATTGGGATTATTATTCTTACCGGCCTTATACGAATTCATTAATTTATCTGAAATCCCTTGGATGAACAATCCATATGTATCAGTTGTAATTGGGGCAATTTTACTTTATGTTGCAGCATTATTTTTAACAGATTACTTGATGAATTTTATCAAATGGATGGAAGAGCGTCTTTTAAAAGCGCCAATTGGTGACTTGCTTTTTGGAACGCTTGGACTTGTCATTGGATTAATCGTTGCATTTTTACTTGGATCAGCGGTAAATAGTATTGAAATTCCTGTTGTACGCTCTGTTATCCCGGTACTTTTATCTATTATTCTTGGTTATTTAGGTTTCCAAGTAGGATTTAAAAAAAGGGACGAGTTACTTCATGTATTTACACCTTCAAAACAACAAACGAATAAGAAAAAAACAATCGATGAAGATGAAAAAGGCTTAACAATGGGCACTTATAAATTACTGGATACAAGTGTAATTATTGATGGCCGTATTTCAGATATTTCGGAAACAGGATTTATAGAAGGTGTATTGGTAGTACCTCAGTTTGTACTTACGGAATTACAGCATATTGCGGATTCCTCAGATACACTTAAACGAACAAGAGGACGCCGTGGTTTAGATGTATTAAAAAAATTACAGACAGAGCGAGCTTCAGCGGTGTTAATCGTGGAAGAGGATTTTGAAGATATTCAAGAAGTAGATTTAAAACTTGTACGATTAGCTAAGAATATGAATGGGATTGTAGTTACAAACGACTTTAATCTAAATAAAGTATGTGATTTGCACAAAGTACGTGTTCTCAATATTAATGACTTGGCGAATGCAGTAAAGCCTGTAGTTATTCCCGGGGAAATAATGCATGTCGTGGTTATTAAAGATGGGAAAGAATATAATCAAGGTGTTGCTTACTTAGATGATGGTACGATGATTGTTGTAGAAGGCGGTAAATCATATATGGGACAAGCAATCAATGTAGAAGTGACTAGTGTATTGCAAACTTCTGCGGGTCGTATGATTTTTGCAAAACCACAAGAATCGAAATAAGGAAGAAGGGTTGTTTCCTAAGGTAATGTAGGAATACGCCCTTTTTCTATGTGATGTAGGAGGAAACGAAGTGAAATATACAGTGTTATTACCTGCTGCAGGTAGCGGGAAACGGATGGGGGCTGGACAGAACAAGCTCTTTATTCAATTAAAGGGTATCCCTGTTTTAATTCATACTTTACGCGTATTTGAGCAAGATCCTAGATGTGCCGAAATTGTATTAGCAGTGAAAAAAGAGGAACAAGATTTTATTGAAAACTTGCTTAAAGAATATCGTATTACTAAAGTTGCTGCCATTACAGAAGGTGGAGCAGAACGGCAGCATAGCGTGTATGCATGCTTAAAGGCTTCTCTATCTAAAGGGATTGTACTTGTGCATGATGCTGCAAGACCCTTTATTAAACAAGAAGTAATTCATCAGCTTGTGCAAACGGCGGAGAAATTTGGAGCTGCGGTGGCTGCAGTAAGAGCGAAGGATACGATGAAAAAAGTGGAAGATGGTATAATTCAAGAAACAGTCGATCGAGAAAGCCTTTGGATTATCCAAACACCCCAAGCATTTCAGTATGATTTGCTAGAAAAAGCGGAAAGACTAGCAGAAGAAGAACTTTTCTTAGGTACCGATGAAGCAATGCTTGTGGAAAGATTAGGTGAGCAAGTTCGTATTGTGGAAAGTACATATGATAATGTGAAAATGACAACAAAGGAAGATCTTCTATTTGGAGAGATACTATTAAATAAACGTGAACAGGAGGAACGATAAAATGATGCGAATTGGGCAAGGTTTTGATGTACATGAATTTGCGGATAATCGACCGTTAATTATAGGAGGAATTACGATTCCTTATGAAAGAGGACTTATTGGGCATTCAGATGCAGATGTGTTACTTCATACAATTACAGACGCGGCTCTGGGGGCGATTGGAGAAGGGGATATAGGGAGACACTTTCCGGATACAGATCCTGATTTTAAAGATGCAGATTCAGCGAAGTTATTGGAGCATATTTGGAAACTGGTAGATGCTCGTGGATATAAATTAGGAAACATAGATTGTACAATTATTGCACAAAAGCCCAAAATGGCTCCTTACATTGAAACAATTCGTACGCGCGTTGCCGAACTACTTCAAGCCGATGTATCGCAAGTGAATGTAAAAGCAACTACAACAGAAAAGTTAGGATTTACCGGTCGTGAAGAAGGAATTGCTTCTATGGCAACGATTCTTCTACTGAAAAAAGACTAACTTTAAAAAACACAGTAGCAGTGGTAAAATAAATAAAGTTTATCCCACATTATTGGACGGTGGCCATCCATTAGTGGGTAGTAATAACAATTAAATTAATTATATATGGGGAGAAATTCCTTCATATTGAAATTGTATTTGATACGCACGAAAACTAGGAGGATTTACAATGACACAAGAA
This sequence comes from Psychrobacillus sp. FSL H8-0483, assembly GCF_038637725.1. Lineage (NCBI taxonomy): Bacteria > Bacillati > Bacillota > Bacilli > Caryophanales > Bacillaceae > Psychrobacillus > Psychrobacillus sp. FSL H8-0483. The sequence goes on along the minus strand of NZ_CP152052.1, from coordinate 3,990,187 downwards.
GTACGCGTACGCTACGCACCAAGTCCAACAGGTAATTTGCATATCGGAGGAGCACGCACAGCATTATTTAACTATTTATATGCTCGTCATCATAACGGGAAATTTATCGTTCGTATTGAAGATACAGATATTGAACGTAATATCGAAGGTGGCGAATTATCGCAGCTTGAAAACCTACAATGGTTAGGGATCGACTATGATGAGTCTGTTGATATTGGTGGACCTTATGCACCTTACCGTCAAATGGAGCGTCTAGATATATATACAAAACATGCAGAAGAGATGTTAGAAAAGGGACATGCTTATAAATGTTTCTGTACATCGGAAGAGTTAGAAGCAGATCGTGAAGTTCAAAAAGAAAACGGAGTAGCTGCTCCAATGTACAATGGTAAGTGCAGAAACTTATCTCCAGAAGAAGTGCAAGCAAAAGAAGCTGCAGGAACAGCCTATACAATTCGTATGCGTGTACCAGAAAATGTAACATATACATTTGAAGATTTAGTTCGTGGTACAGTGACGTTTGAATCGAAAGATGTTGGCGATTGGGTTCTTGTAAAAGCTAACGGAATCCCAACTTATAACTATGCGGTAGTATTAGATGATCGTCTGATGAAAATCTCACATGTATTCCGTGGCGAAGAACATTTATCGAATACACCGAAGCAACTTATGGTATTCGATGTATTTGGCTGGGAATATCCGAAATATGGTCATATGACGCTAATTATTAACGAAAGTCGTAAAAAGCTTTCCAAACGTGATGAGTCGATTATTCAGTTTGTCACGCAATATAAAGATCTTGGGTATTTGCCAGAAGCAATGTTTAACTTTTTTGCACTTTTAGGATGGTCTCCTGAAGGGGAAGAGGAAATCTTCTCGAAAGAGGAGTTCATCAAAATCTTTGATGTTAACCGTCTATCTAAATCTCCATCTATGTTTGATAAACAAAAATTAACATGGATGAATAACCAATATATTAAGCAACTACCACTAGAAAAAGTAGTAGAGCTTGCGCTGCCACATTTGCAAAAAGAAGGACTTCTACCTATGGAGTTATCGGAAGAACAACAAACTTGGACTACAAACCTGATTGCTCTTTATCATGATCAAATGAGTTTTGGAGCAGAAATCGTTGAATTATCTTCCTTATTCTTTAATGATGAACTTGCATATAATGAAGAAGCATCAGAAGTGCTGGCGGGGGAGCAGGTTTCGGAAGTTATGGTAGCTTTTAAAGCACAATTAGAAAGTCTAGTAACTTTTGAAGCAACAGAAATAAAATCTTCCATTAAAGCGGTACAAAAAGAAACGGGTCATAAAGGAAAAAATCTATTTATGCCAATTCGTGTGGTTACAACTGGTCAAACTCATGGTCCTGAATTAGCAGATGCTATCAGCTTAATCGGCAAAGAAAAAGTTATTGCTCGCGTCGCTAAATACGCAAAACAATAAGATTGACTTTCCGCTTGTAAGGTGTGAAAATGAGGGTACAAATTCCGAACGGAAGTAATAGAAAAGCTAAGACGAGGAGAAGTAAGTAACGCATGTTCTTTAGAGAGGACCATCACCGGCTGAAAGTGGTCTGAGCCAATGAGTTACTGAAATGCACCTCAGAGTGCCATGCCGAACATTATAGTAGGCTGGACGTATCATCTGCGTTAAAGATGCTAAGTGGGAAAGATATTTATATGTTTCCAATCAGAGTGGAACCGCGCTTATTTGCGTCTCTGTCTATATTTATAGACAGAGACTTTTTTTGTTCAAAAAAAAGGGAGGAAATGCCATGTTTGCACGTTTGAAAGAAGATATAGCTGTGGTTTTTGAACAAGATCCCGCAGCTACTAGTAAACTCGAAGTCATTTTAACTTACGCAGGTTTACATGCCATTTGGAATCATCGAATTGCTCATGCTTTTTATAAAAAGAAGTTCTTTTTCCTTGCACGTGCAATCTCGCAAATAAGCCGATTTTTTACTGGCATCGAAATTCACCCAGGAGCAACAATTGGCCGACGTTTTTTTATCGACCATGGTTCAGGTGTAGTCATTGGAGAAACATGTGAAATTGGAGACGACTGTACTATTTACCAAGGCGTTACACTAGGTGGGACAGGGAAAGAGAAGGGTAAAAGACATCCAACCCTTGGAAATAATGTGCTTGTTGCAACAGGAGCGAAAGTATTAGGATCCATTACAATTGGGGAAAATAGCAAGGTAGGTGCAGGTTCGGTTGTATTAAAAGATGTACCGTTTAACTCTACTGTTGTTGGCATACCTGGCGTAGTTGTAATTCAAGATGGTGTGAAAGTAAAAAGAAATCTGGATCATCAAGATTTGCCAGATCCGTTTGCCGATCGATGTAAAAAGATGGAAGCTAAAATTGCAGAGCTTGAACAGGAAGTTGAACGTTTAACAAATGAAAAGGAGAGACAAATGTCATGACAATTCAAATATTTAATACATTAAAACGTGAAAAAGAACCATTTATACCAATGGAAGAAGGAAAGGTAAAAATGTATGTGTGTGGACCAACAGTCTACAATTACATTCACATAGGGAATGCTCGTCCTGTAATTGTCTACGATACTGTACGAAAATATCTGCAGTACCGAGGGTATGAAGTGACGTATGTATCGAATTTCACCGATGTTGATGACAAAATCATTAAGGCAGCAAATGAGTTAGGGGAAGACGTATCTGAATTAACGGCTCGTTTTATAAAAGCATATTTTGCTGATGTGGAAGCCTTAGGATGCAGTAAGGCTGATTCGCATCCACGTGTAACAGATCACATGAATGAAATCATTGAATTCATCGAAGCGTTGGAAGAAAAAGGATATGCCTACGAGTCTCAAGGGGACGTATATTATCGCACAAGAAAGTTTGATGGATATGGCAAATTATCGCACCAATCGGTAGATGATTTAAAAGTGGGGGCTCGTATTGAAACTGGTGTTAAGAAAGAGGATGCATTAGATTTTGCTCTTTGGAAAGCTGCGAAACCAGGAGAGATTTTCTGGGAAAGTCCATGGGGTCAAGGACGTCCGGGCTGGCATATAGAATGCTCTGTTATGGCACGTGAAATACTAGGTGATACGATTGATATCCACGCAGGTGGACAGGATTTAACTTTCCCACACCATGAAAATGAAATTGCACAATCGGAAGCAAGAACGGGCAAAACCTTTGCGAGATATTGGATGCACAACGGTTATATTAATATAGATAATGAAAAAATGTCCAAATCACTTGGTAATTTCGTGTTAGTTAATGATATTCGTAAGCAAATTGACCCGCAAATATTACGTCTATTTATGCTTAGTGTACATTACCGTAATCCAATTAACTACTCTCAGGATTTAGTAGAGCAAGCGGAGGCAGGACTTGAGCGAATTCGTACTGCATACGCAAATGTCTTGCACCGCTTGGATGCAACGGCAGATTTAGGGGATCATCATGATGTATGGTTGCATAAAATCCAAGAGGTTAAAGTGCAATTTGAAACAGCAATGGATGATGACTTCAATACAGCGAACGGAATTGCGGCGATTTTTGAATTATCAAAGCTTGCAAATACGTATTTACTTGAAAAGCAAACATCTGAACAAGTGTTGAAACAATTCCTCACTATTTTTGATGAGCTAACGGCTGTTTTGGGTCTATCTCTTGCGAAAGAAAAAGAAGTACTAGATGAGGAAATTGATGCGCTCATAGAAGAACGTAATCAGGCGAGAAAGGATCGTAACTTTGCTCGTGCTGATGAAATAAGAGATCAATTAAAAGCTATGAACATTATTTTAGAAGATACTGCGCAAGGTATCCGATGGAAAAGAGGATAAACTTGTGGGAAACTTTAAGTTGTCAGACGTAAAACAATTAAATTCATTAGCTTTAGCCTATATGGGAGATGCTGTATTCGAACAAGTCGTTCGAGAGCATCTCATCCGATCTGGGCGAGTTAAACCGAATATTTTGCATAGAGAAGGTACAAAATATGTATCTGCAAAAGCGCAAGCAACAATTGTACGTGAAATGTTGAATACGCAGTTTTTAACAGAAGAAGAGGAAGCCGTGCTAAGAAGAGGTCGAAATGCAAAGTCTGGTACAGTTCCGAAAAATACAGATGTCCAAACATATCATTATAGTACAGCGTTTGAGGCGGTTATTGGAAGCTTATACTTGAGTGAGCAGAAAGAACGTTTGCAGGAAGTGCTTCAGTTTGCAATTCAGTATATTGATGAACAGAAAGAGGAGAAAAAGTAGATGGCAGAGCAAACAGAACAAACAGGAGAAATTATTGCTGGGAAAAACCCCGTAGTAGAGGCGTTGCGTTCAGGAAGAGATATGAACAAAGTTTGGATTGCGGAAGGCGTTCAAAAAAGTGGTGTTTCTGAAATAATTCAATTAGCAAAAGATGCAGGAATTATTGTTCAATTTGTACCGAAAAAGAAATTGGACGGCTTAACGGACGCAAACCATCAAGGAATTGTCGCTTCTGTCGCTGCGTATCGCTATGCAGAACTAGATGATTTATTTAATTTAGCAGCTAGTAAGCAAGAGGACCCTCTTTTTATAATTTTAGATGAAATTGAAGATCCGCATAATCTTGGGTCTATCATGCGAACGGCGGATGCGGTAGGAGCACACGGAATTATTATTCCAAAAAGACGTGCAGTCGGGTTAACCGCGGTTGTTGCAAAGGCATCAACAGGGGCGATTGAACACATTCCTGTATATCGTGCAGGAAACTTGTCGCAAACTGTAGATGAGCTAAAAGATCGTGGTGTTTGGATTGCTGGAACAGATGCATCAAAATCTACCGATTATCGAAATATGGATGCAACACTACCACTTGCTCTCATAATTGGTAGTGAAGGAAAAGGAATGAGTCGTCTATTAAAAGAAAAATGTGACTTTCTTTACCATTTGCCAATGGTTGGGCATGTAACTAGCTTGAATGCGTCTGTAGCTGCGTCCATACTTTTATATGAAGTATTGCGCGTAAGAAAACCGCTTAAAGGATAAGAAGATGCAGATTCTACTTGTCGATGGATATAATATCATCGGCGCATGGAGCGAGTTAAGGAAGTTAAAAAATAATAAATTACTAGACGCTAGAGACCGACTAATTGAGCTAATGGCAGAATATAAAGCATTTACAGGTATTCGAGTGATTGTTGTTTTTGATGCACATTTAGTGCCCGGTTTAGAAAATAAAAAGAAACAAAATGATGTCGAAATAATTTATACGAGAGAAAATGAAACTGCTGATGAACGAATTGAAAAGCTAACGCTAGAATTAAGTAATAGAAGAACACAAATTTACGTAGCAACATCCGATATGACGGAGCAAAGAGTTATATTTGGGCAAGGAGCTCTAAGAAAATCTGCAAGAGAACTTGAAATTGAAATGTTTTCTATCTCATCGAATATTACGAAGAAAGTTAAGCATATACAAGAGAATAAGCCAACTTCGACCATCCCATTATCTGACGAAATTGCAGAAATTTTCGAAAAATGGCGAAGAGGAATGAAATGATTCATTGACGCTGTAAATTTTCTTCCTGTATACTTATGGTAAATATTCATAATTTAGCTGAGGTGACTTCATTGGAAAAGACAGAATTGGATCTACAACAATTGGATAGATTACTAGATGAAGAGCTTGTAGAGATGGTTCATCAAGGGAGCACTGAAGCGCTAGATTATTTAATTACCAAGTATCGTTCATTTGTTCGGATGAAAGGTAGGTCCTATTTTTTAATAGGAGCGGATAAGGAAGATATACTCCAAGAAGGAATGATTGGATTATACAAAGCGATCCGAGATTTTAAAGAAGAGAAATTAGCTTCTTTTCGAGCTTTTGCAGAGTTATGTATTACTCGACAAATTATAACAGCAATTAAAACAGCAACTCGTCAAAAACATATTCCGCTAAATTCATATGTTTCCTTGGATAAGCCTATCTATGATGAAGAATCTGATCGAACGCTTATGGACATGATTGCTGGTTCTGTTATCGACGATCCAGAAGAGTTAATCATTAACAGAGAGCATTATGATTACATGGAAGGTAAGATGGGTGAAATTTTAAGTGAATTGGAACAGCAAGTACTTGCTTTATATTTGGATGGACAGTCTTATCAAGAAATTTCTGAGGAATTAAACCGGCATGTAAAATCAATTGACAATGCACTACAGCGAGTAAAGCGAAAGTTGGAGCGGTATATGGAGATTGGTAGTAATTATGTGTAAAGCCTGGGAATTTGTTGACACCGTTTCTCTAAGGTGATAATCTTGAAAAAGACTTATACGCCGAAAAGGTGATAAAATGACTAAGAAAATTGTCTTGAGTTGTATGCAATGTGGTAACCGAAATTATACGGTCCCTACATCAAAAGAGAGCACATCTATACGTATAGAAAGAAAAAAATACTGCACGCATTGTAACGCTCATACACTTCATAAACAAACATTGTGAATATGAGAGTAAAATAGATTTTCCATGTGGAGGTTTAGCTAAATGGCTAATGTTGGTGGATTTTTTAAAAATGTAATGTCTGAAATGAGAAAAGTAAGCTGGCCAAGACGTAAAGAGCTAACGCGATATACGGTAATTGTACTAGCTACAGTTGTAGTAATGGCTATATTTTTTGCTATTGTAGATTTAGGGATTTCAGAACTTTTCCGTTGGTATTTGGCATTATAAAACGTAGCATGTAAATATTTTCTAAAAATAGCCCGTCATAGTAATCGAACGGGTTTTTTCATTTGTCTAAGAAAAGGAGGGAAGGACGCGTAGTCCTGATGATATGGAAAAAAATTGGTATGTCGTTCATACGTACTCTGGGTATGAAAATAAAGTAAAAGCAAACTTGGAAAAACGAGTAGAAACTATGGGGATGCAAGATAAAATTTTCCGTGTATTTATCCCTGAACAAGAAGAAACAGATTTTAAAGATGGGAAAAAGCGTGTCGTCTTGAGAAAAACTTTCCCTGGATATGTATTCGTGGAATTAATTATGACAGATGACGCTTGGTATGTTGTTCGAAATACGCCAGGAGTAACTGGATTCCTTGGTTCTTCAGGTGGAGGAACAAAGCCAACACCTCTACCTCCAGAAGAAGTGGACTCCATGTTAAAACAAATGGGCATGAATGAAGGTAAAGTAGAAGTAGACTTTAGTGTTGGAGAACTAGTAGAAGTTCTAGAAGGTCCATTCGCTCATTTCCAAGGTAAAGTAGAACTGATCGATGCAGAAAAAGGAAAAGTTACAGTATCGGTAGATATGTTTGGTCGAGAAACTAACATGGAATTAGACTTCGAGCAAGTTATTAAATTATAATTTTTATTGACACTTGCGAAAAAAATAGAAAAGTGGTATCATTTCAAAGGTCAGACGTAAAAATATGTCTGTATGAATTTTCTAATGTTATCAGCGAAAAGCTGAGAGACAGATATTTGAGTGGGAGGGGCAACCCAATTACCACATCACGGACTTAAGGAGGTGTGTCTCGTGGCTAAAAAAGTGATTAAAGTTGTAAAATTACAAATTCCTGCTGGTAAAGCAAACCCAGCGCCACCGGTTGGTCCTGCATTAGGACAAGCGGGTGTTAACATCATGGGATTCTGTAAGGAGTTCAACGCACGTACTGCAGATCAAGCAGGTCTAATCATTCCGGTTGAAATTTCTGTATTTGAAGATCGTTCATTTACTTTCATTACAAAAACTCCGCCGGCAGCAGTGTTACTTAAAGTAGCAGCAGGTATTCAATCTGGATCAGGTGAACCAAACCGCGTAAAAGTGGCGACAGTGAAACGTGATAAAGTTCGCGAAATCGCAGAACAAAAAATGCCAGATTTAAATGCAGCATCTGTTGAAACAGCTATGCTGATGGTAGAAGGTACTGCACGTAGCATGGGTATTACGATCGTAGACTAATACTTAATGTGCATTTTGATATGACGCATTTGTTTTTTTGGAAGGTTGTAGTTATTCCTTAGGATGACTGCAACCTTTACACGTGGGAGGTTTATTCCGCTAAAACCACTTCAAGGAGGACATTTAAAATGGCTAACAAAGGTAAAAAGTTACAAGAAGCAGCTAAATTAGTTGATAACAATACATTGTACTCAGCTAAAGAGGCAATCGAGCTTGCAAAAAAAACAAGCACAGTTAATTTCGATGCAACGGTAGAAGTTGCTTTCCGTTTAGGAATCGATACACGTAAAAATGACCAACAAATCCGTGGGGCAGTTGTGCTTCCAAACGGAACTGGTAAAACTCAACGTGTATTAGTATTCGCTAAAGGTGAAAAACTAAAAGAAGCAGAAGCTGCTGGTGCAGACTATGCAGGTGATGTAGAATACATTACTAAAATCCAACAAGGATGGTTTGACTTCGATGTAATCGTAGCTACTCCAGACATGATGGGTGAAGTTGGTAAAATCGGTCGTGTACTTGGACCAAAAGGCTTAATGCCAAACCCTAAAACAGGTACAGTTACATTTGACGTAACAAAAGCTATCGGAGAAATTAAAGCTGGTAAAGTAGAATACCGTGCTGACAAAGCAGGGATTATTCATGCTCCTATCGGAAAAGTTTCTTTTGAAGACGACAAGTTAGTAGAAAACTTCTTAGCTGTATTTGATGTAGTCCAAAAAGCTAAACCAGCTGCTGCTAAAGGTATCTATATGAAGTCTGTAAATGTTACAACTACTATGGGTCCAGCTGTAAAAGTTGACGCTCAATCAGTGAAAAAATAATTGACATCTAAAAGTCAATCTGTTAAGATGACTTTTGTTGTGAAATATACATTTGTACCGAAGACAGTAGGAGTGACATGTCACTTAATATCCTACCGAGGACAAGCAAATTCAGATTCTTTTTAGATGATGACTTTCTGCCTCTGTGTCTACCAGTAGATCAGAGGCTTTTCTTTTGTCGGTATAAATGGCCAATTCTTATAGGAGGTGCCAAAATGAGCAAAGCAATTGAAACGAAAAAAGTGCAAGTGCAAGATATTGCAGAAAAGTTTAAAGCTGCTGCTTCAGTAGTAGTAGTTGATTACCGTGGTTTAAATGTTTCGCAAGTAACAGAACTACGTAAACAACTTCGTGAAGCTGGTGTGGAATTCAAAGTTTACAAAAACTCTCTTACACGCCGTGCTACTGAAATTGCTGGAATTGACGGGATTAATGAATATCTTGTTGGTCCAAACGCAGTTGCATTTTCTAACGAAGACGTAGTTGCACCTGCAAAAATCATTAATGATTTTGCTAAAAAGAACGAACAGCTTGAAATTAAAGCTGGTATCATCGAAGGTATTGCAGCATCTGCTGAAGATGTGAAAGCATTAGCGGAACTTCCATCACGCGAAGGTCTTCTTTCTATGCTTCTTTCAGTACTTCAAGCTCCAGTACGCAACTTTGCACTTGCAACAAAAGCTGTTGCAGAGCAAAAAGAAGAACAAGGCGCATAATTTATTACGCGGCTTAACGAGTAAAAAACGGCTATTAGCCTAATAACTATCCAATTATAGGAGGAAAATAAAATGAATAATGCGCAAATCTTAGAAGCTATCAAATCAATGACAGTTCTTGAGTTAAACGACTTAGTAAAAGCAATCGAAGAAGAATTCGGTGTAACAGCTGCTGCTCCAGTAGCAATGGTTGCAGGTGGCGGTGCTGCTGCAGCTGAAGAACAAACTGAATTTGACGTAATCCTTGCATCTGCAGGAGACCAAAAAATTAAAGTAATTAAAGTTGTTCGCGAAATCACTGGTCTTGGCTTGAAAGAAGCTAAAGAAGTAGTAGATAACGCTCCAAAAGCAATTAAAGAAGGCGTATCTAAAGAAGATGCAGAAGCTATGAAAGCTCAACTTGAAGAAGTTGGCGCAAACGTAGAAGTTAAGTAATTTTTTGTACAGCTCGAAGAAAAAAGCTCGTCAGTAAACGACGGGCTTTTCTTCGTATGTATTGTGGAGGGTTATTCGGTGTCTGATCATTATTATTCTAGAAAACCTCAAACGGAAAGTAAGCCTCGCCATTGGAATTTCACTTTGCTCGGTCATAATTTTCGATTTGAAACAGATGCTGGTGTATTTAGTAAGAGCGAAGTAGATTTTGGCTCCCGTGTATTAATCGATGCTTTTCAAGCACCTGATCTTGAAGGAGACTTTTTAGATATAGGTTGTGGATATGGGCCAATAGGTCTTTCCGTTGCAAAAGCAAATGAAGAAAGAACAGTTCATTTAATAGATGTTAACACACGTGCAATCCAACTTGCAGAAAAAAATGCTGCTGCTAACGGGATACAAAATGTACGAATCTATGAAAGTGATGGGTTGTCAGCAGTTAACACTGCGAACTTTGCGGCTATTATAACTAATCCACCGATTCGTGCTGGAAAAGAGACTATTTTCCGTTTTTACAAAGATTCCTATGAAAAGTTGGTTTCAAGGGGAGAATTGTGGGTTGTGATTCAAAAGAAACAAGGGGCACCATCTACTTTTAGTTTTTTAGAGGAGATTTTTGGTCAAGTAGAAGTTGTAAGCAAAGAAAAAGGCTATTGGATTATAAAAGCTTCAAAAGATTGACTTGACAAAATCGCTATGATATTATAATAAAATGCAAAAATATTATTTTGAGGACGTATGCCCTTTTGAATAAACGCTAGTAAAAATGGGTATACTGGCCGAGAAAAAGTTTGGTTAACCGAAAATGAGCTCTTATTAAGAACTCGTTTTCTTTTTGTCTTTCGATATCATACACTAAAATGTTCATATCGAAAAGACCTAATATCGCTTTAATTGAGGGGTGAATGAGTTGACAGGTCAACTAGTTCAGTACGGACAACACCGCCAACGCAGAAGTTTTGCGCGTATTAGTGAGGTGCTTGAACTTCCGAATCTAATCGAAATTCAAACAGCATCTTACGAATGGTTCCTTGAGGAAGGTTTACGTGAAATGTTCAAAGACATTTCACCAATCGAGGACTTTACAGGCAATCTATCACTTGAATTTGTCGACTATAGTTTGAATGAACCGAAATATTCAGTCGACGAATCAAAAGAACGTGACGCTACATACGCAGCACCATTGCGCGTAAAAGTACGTCTCCACAACAAAGAAACGGATGAAGTGAAAGAACAAGATGTCTTCATGGGTGATTTCCCATTAATGACTGAGACTGGTACTTTCGTTATCAATGGAGCTGAGCGCGTTATTGTATCTCAGTTAGTCCGTTCACCAAGTGTTTACTTCCATGATAAAACAGACAAAAATGGTAAAAAAGGTTTTGGAGCTACCGTAATTCCAAACCGCGGTGCATGGTTAGAATATGAAATCGATGCAAAAGACGTAGTTTACGTTCGTATCGATCGCACGCGTAAATTGCCAGTAACTGTTTTACTTCGCGCATTAGGCTTTGGATCAGATCAAGAAATCATCGACTTAATTGGTGATAATGAATATTTACGTAACACGCTAGAAAAAGATAACACAGAAACGTCTGAAAAAGCGTTACTTGAAATCTACGAGCGTTTACGTCCTGGTGAACCACCAACAGTTGAAAGTGCTAAGAGCTTATTATATTCTCGCTTCTTTGACGCGAAACGCTATGACTTAGCCAACGTTGGTCGTTACAAAATGAATAAAAAACTGCATATAAAAAACCGTTTGTTTAATCAAACAGTAGCGGAAACGCTAGTGGATCCAGAGACAGGTGAGATATTAGTAGAAGCGGGTACGCTTATCGATCGCCGAGTATTAGATCGACTAATCCCTCATTTAGAAAATGGAATTGGCTTCAAAACATTCTCCCAAGTTGGTGGTGTTTTAGAAGACGATATTACTGTTCAATCCATTAAAATATATGCACCAAATGATGAAGACCAAAAAGAAATCAACGTTATTAGTAACGCGTATGTTGAAAATGAAGTAAAAAATATTACGCCAGCTGATATTGTCTCTTCTATTGGTTATTTCTTCAACCTTTTATTTAACGTTGGAAACACGGATGATATCGATCATCTTGGTAACCGTCGTTTACGTTCAGTAGGGGAGTTACTACAAAACCAATTCCGTATTGGTCTTTCTCGTATGGAGCGTGTAGTTCGTGAGCGTATGTCTATCAACGACACACAAGCAATCGTTCCACAACAATTGATTAATATCCGTCCAGTAATTGCGTCTATTAAAGAATTCTTTGGTAGTTCTCAATTATCTCAGTTCATGGACCAAACAAACCCACTTGCTGAACTTACGCATAAACGTCGTCTTTCAGCGCTTGGACCTGGTGGTTTAACGCGTGAACGTGCTGGCTTTGAAGTACGTGACGTTCATTACTCTCACTATGGTCGTATGTGTCCAATTGAAACTCCTGAGGGACCGAATATTGGTCTGATTAACTCACTTTCAAGCTTTGCTAAAGTGAATAAATTTGGATTTATTGAAACTCCATATCGTCGAGTTGACCCTGAAACAGGCTTAGTAACTTCACGAATTGACTACTTGACTGCTGATGAAGAGGATAACTATGTGGTTGCACAAGCTAACTCTCCATTATCGGAAGATGGTGCATTCTTAAAAGAAGAAGTAGTAGGTCGTTTCCGTGGAGATAACACAGTATTTAAAAAAGAACAAATAGATTACATGGACGTTTCGCCGAAACAAGTAGTTTCTGCAGCGACAGCGTGTATTCCTTTCTTAGAAAACGATGACTCCAACCGTGCACTAATGGGAGCGAACATGCAACGTCAAGCTGTTCCTTTGTTAAACCCAGAAGCTCCTTTCGTGGGAACTGGTATGGAACATGTAAATGCACGTGATTCTGGTGCGGCCGTTATTGCGAAGTACCACGGAATCGTAGAGCACGTTGAAGCGAAAGAAATTCGTGTTAGACGAATTGAAGAAGTCGATGGTAAGGAAGTTAAAGGTGATTTAACATCTTATAAAGTACACAAATTCGAACGCTCTAACCACGGAACATCTATTAACCAACGTCCAATTGTTAAAGTTGGAGATCTTGTAAAACCTCTGGATATTCTTGCAGACGGGCCTTCTATGGAGCAAGGAGAACTAGCTTTAGGACGTAACGTGCTAGTAGCCTTCATGACATGGGACGGATACAACTACGAGGATGCTGTTATTATGAGCGAGCGTCTTGTGAAAGACGATGTATATACTTCAGTCCACATTGAAGAATATGAATCAGAATCACGTGATACGAAGCTTGGACCTGAGGAAATTACGAGAGATATACCTAATGTCGGGGAAGATGCATTACGCAACTTAGACGATCGAGGAATTATCCGTATTGGGGCAGAAGTTCGCGATGGTGACATTTTAGTAGGGAAAGTAACGCCAAAAGGAGTTACAGAACTTACTGCGGAAGAACGTCTGCTTCACGCTATTTTCGGTGAAAAAGCTCGTGAAGTTCGCGATACATCTCTGCGTGTACCACATGGTGCTGGCGGGATTGTATTAGACGTAAAAGTCTTCAATCGAGAAGATGGCGATGAGTTATCTCCAGGCGTTAACCAATTAGTTCGTGCTTATATCGTTCAAAAACGTAAAATCTCTGTTGGGGATAAAATGGCCGGACGTCATGGTAACAAAGGGGTTATCTCGCGTATCCTTCCAGAAGAAGATATGCCATTCCTTCCAGACGGCACACCAGTTGATATCATGTTAAATCCACTTGGGGTACCTTCTCGTATGAACATTGGTCAAGTATTGGAGCTACACTTAGGTATGGCTGCTAGACTGTTAGGCGTTCATATGGCTTCACCAGTATTTGATGGAGCTAACGAAGAAGATGTTTGGAACACAATGGAAGAAGCAGGACTAAACCGTGATGGTAAAACGACGCTTTATGATGGTCGTTCAGGTGAACCATTTGATAACCGCGTTTCTGTTGGGGTTATGTATATGATTAAACTTGCCCACATGGTAGATGATAAACTACATGCTCGATCTACTGGACCTTATTCATTAGTTACGCAACAGCCTCTTGGAGGGAAAGCGCAATTTGGTGGACAACGTTTCGGAGAGATGGAAGTATGGGCACTTGAAGCATATGGTGCTGCTTATACATTGCAAGAAATCTTAACAGTTAAATCTGATGACGTTGTCGGACGTGTGAAAACATATGAAGCAATCGTTAAAGGAGAAAGCGTACCAGAACCAGGAGTTCCAGAATCATTTAAAGTATTGATTAAGGAATTACAAAGTTTAGGTATGGACGTTAAGATGTTAACAATTGACGAAGAAGAAATTGAACTTCGTGATTTAGATGAAGATGACGATATTCCTGCAGCTGATGCACTTGGGATTTTGCCTCTAGCAAAAGAAGAAGAAGAACCAGTTGGAACTGTGGAATAAAGAATAAAAATCGGACAGGTGATACCTGTCCGTATTTCCGTATAAAATTGCATAATGCAGAGCTACTTGGAAAGTCTTTTAACTTAAAAGACACAAGACTAAAGGGAGGTAGGCTCCTTGATAGACGTTAATAATTTTGAGTATATGAAAATTGGTTTAGCTTCACCTGATAAAATCCGTTCATGGTCTTATGGGGAAGTAAAAAAACCTGAAACGATTAACTATCGTACATTAAAACCTGAAAAAGATGGTTTATTCTGTGAACGTATTTTCGGTCCTACAAAAGACTGGGAATGCCATTGTGGTAAATACAAACGAGTTCGTTATAAAGGTGTAGTATGTGATCGTTGTGGAGTCGAAGTAACGCGTTCGAAAGTCCGTCGTGAACGTATGGGACATATCGAATTAGCTGCACCAGTGTCACATATTTGGTATTTCAAAGGTATTCCAAGCCGTATGGGTCTTATTTTGGATATGTCTCCAAGATCACTTGAAGAAGTAATTTATTTTGCTTCTTATGTAGTAATTGAACCTGCGGACACACCTCTTGAAAAGAAACAATTACTTTCTGAAAAAGAATACCGTGCATACCGTGATAAGTTTGGTACTAAGTTCCAAGCTGCTATGGGTGCAGAGGCTATTAAACGTCTACTTCAAGAACTTGATTTAGAAGGCGAAGCAGAAAGCTTAAAAGAAGAGTTAAAAACAGCACAAGGTCAACGCCGTACACGTGCGATTAAACGTTTAGAAGTAGTAGAATCTTTCCGTAACTCAGGAAATAGACCAGACTGGATGATTTTAGACGTACTACCGGTAATTCCACCAGAATTACGTCCAATGGTTCAATTAGACGGTGGACGCTTTGCTACATCTGATTTAAACGATCTATATCGTCGTGTAATTAACCGTAATAACCGTTTAAAACGATTACTTGATCTTGGTGCGCCTAGCATCATTGTTCAAAACGAAAAACGTATGCTACAAGAAGCTGTTGATGCTTTGATTGACAATGGTCGTCGTGGTCGTCCTGTTACAGGACCAGGTAACCGCCCATTGAAATCACTTTCTCATATGCTGAAAGGGAAACAAGGCCGTTTCCGTCAAAACTTACTTGGTAAACGTGTAGACTATTCTGGTCGTTCGGTTATCGTAGTAGGACCAAACTTGAAAATGTATCAATGTGGACTTCCAAAAGAAATGGCGATTGAATTATTTAAGCCGTTTGTTATGAAAGAACTAGTTGAACGTGGGTTGGCTCACAACATTAAGAGTGCGAAACGTAAAATTGAACGTATGCATTCTGAAGTTTGGGATGTATTAGAAGATGTAATTAAGGAGCATCCGGTTTTATTAAACCGTGCACCAACTCTTCACCGTTTAGGTATTCAAGCATTCGAACCAACATTAGTAGAAGGCCGTGCGATTCGTCTTCACCCATTAGTATGTACAGCTTATAACGCTGACTTTGATGGTGACCAAATGGCTGTTCACGTTCCTTTATCTGCAGAAGCGCAAGCGGAAGCACGTTTACTAATGCTAGCAGCACAAAACATTCTGAATCCAAAAGATGGAAAACCAGTTGTTACCCCTTCTCAAGATATGGTTTTAGGAAACTATTACTTAACGCTTGAACGTAAGGGTGCAGCAGGAGAAGGTTCTACTTTTTATGGTCCAGAAGAAGTGCTAATTGCTTACAATACTGGTCATGTACATTTGCATACTCGTATTGCAATTGCTGCATCATCATTAAATAATCAAACATTTACGGAAGAACAAAACAAGATGTTATTGTTAACTACTGTAGGTAAAGTAATTTTCAATGAAATACTTCCAGAAACGTTCCCGTATATTAACGAGCCAACCGATTTCAATTTACAAATTGAAACACCGGCAAAATATTTTGTGTCTACAACAACTAATGTGAAAGAACACATTGAATCTATGGACCTTGTTCAACCATTTAAGAAGAAAATTCTTGGTAACATCATTGCGGAAGTGTTTAAACGTTTCCATATTACAGAGACATCTAAAATGCTAGACCGCATGAAAGCACTAGGATTTAAGTATTCTACTAAAGCTGGTATTACAATTGGTATCTCTGATATCGTCGTACTTCCAGACAAAGGTGAAATTCTTGAAGAAGCACAAGCTAAAGTAGATAAAGTCTTGAAACAATTCCGTCGTGGTTTAATCACGGAAGAAGAGCGCTACGCTAGCGTAATCGGACATTGGAGTAAAGCAAAAGAAGTTATTCAAGAAAAACTGATGAGATCTCTTGATAACTCGAATCCAATCTTCATGATGAGTGACTCAGGTGCCCGTGGTAATGCATCCAACTTTACTCAACTTGCAGGTATGCGTGGACTTATGGCCAATCCGGCTGGTCGAATTATCGAACTTCCGATTAAGTCATCGTTCCGTGAAGGGTTAACAGTACTTGAATACTTCATCTCCACACATGGTGCTCGTAAAGGTCTTGCCGATACAGCTCTAAAAACAGCCGATTCAGGTTACTTGACTCGTCGTCTAGTTGACGTAGCACAAGACGTGATCGTTCGTGAAGATGATTGTGGAACAGACCGTGGACTACTAATTGGCTCACTTATGGAAGGTACGGAAGTGATTGAAGAGTTTGGTGAACGTATTGTTGGTCGCCATACGAAGAAAACAATCTTCCATCCGACTACAAATGAAGTTATTTTAGAAAAAGACGGATTAATTACACAAGATGCTGCCCGTATTATCGAAGAAGCTGGTATCGAAGAGTTAACAATTCGTTCGGCATTTACATGTAATACAAAACACGGCGTATGTAAAAAATGTTACGGTCTAAACTTAGCAACTGGAGATACTGTAGAGGTTGGAGAAGCTGTTGGTATTATTGCAGCTCAATCTATCGGTGAACCAGGTACACAGTTAACGATGCGTACATTCCATACAGGTGGGGTTGCTGGAGACGATATTACACAAGGTCTTCCACGTATCCAAGAGATTTTCGAATCTCGTAATCCAAAAGGTCAAGCGGTTATTTCTGAAATCTCAGGGATTGTTACTGAAATTGATGAAATTAGAGAAGGCCAAAAAGAAATTACAATTCAAGGTAATGTAGAAACTCGTAAGTACCTTGCTCCATATAATGCACGTCTAAAAGTTCAACTGAATGATGTGATTGAACGTGGTCAGGTACTAACAGAAGGTTCTATTGATCCAAAAGAATTGTTAAGAGTAAAAGATGTATCTACTGTACAAGTGTACTTATTAAAAGAAGTACAAAAAGTTTATCGTATGCAAGGGGTAGAAATTGGTGATAAACACATCGAAGTAATGGTACGTCAAATGCTTCGTAAAATTCGTGTTATTGAAGCAGGAGAAACGGAACTACTTCCGGGATCGTTGCTTGATATTCATCAATTTGCTGAAGCTAACAAAGATGCAGTATTACAAGGTAAAATTCCTGCAACTTGTCGCCCAGTTATCCTTGGTATTACAAAAGCTTCACTTGAAACAGAATCATTCTTATCTGCAGCATCCTTCCAAGAAACGACTCGTGTCTTAACAGATGCAGCGATTAAAGGAAAACGTGATGAATTATTAGGATTGAAAGAAAACGTAATTATCGGTAAACTAGTTCCAGCAGGTACAGGTATGCAACGTTATCGTCAAATTCAAATCTCTACTAATGAGCAAGATACTGAAAAAGAAGTAGTAATTGCAGAGTAAATAATTTAATATTAGGGAGAATTCCATAAAGATTCTCCCTAATATTTATGAAAACTATTGACACCTATTTCAAGGAATGATAATATATTTAAGGTTGATAGTTATCGGACTTGTAGCTTTGGAGGATATGAAAATGTCTTATGAAAAAGTAAAACAAGCGAAAAAAACAATCATAGGTACAAAGCAAGCAGTAAAAGCAATGAAAAAAGGGCTTGTCAAAGAAGTTTATATTGCACTTGATGTAGAAGAACAAATCATTGGACTAGCACGATTAACCGCTATAGAAAACAATGTTCTCATTCACTATGTTGAGTCTAAAATAGATCTTGGTAGGGCTTGTGGGTTGCGCCTAGGCGCATCGGTAGTAGCTATTACTGTGTAACAGTTTTTGTGTAAATCACAAAGACTTTGTTTTTACCCAAAAAATGAACCACCTGGATGTGTGGTATTAAAAGAACAAATGAAGGGAGGAATAATCGATGCCTACAATTAACCAATTGGTACGTAAGCCTCGTCAATCCAAAATCACGAAGTCAAAATCTCCAGCTTTAGGAAAAGGTTATAACAGCTTTAAAAAATCTGCTACAAATCTTAACTCTCCACAAAAACGTGGGGTTTGTACTCGTGTTGGTACTATGACACCTAAAAAACCTAACTCGGCACTTCGTAAATATGCGCGTGTACGTTTAACAAATACGTTAGAGGTTACAGCTTATATTCCAGGAGAAGGGCACAACCTACAAGAACATAGTGTTGTACTTATCCGCGGAGGAAAAGTAAAGGATTTACCAGGGGTACGTTATCATATCGTACGTGGTGCTCTTGATACAGCTGGTGTTACTGGTCGTATGCAAAGCCGTTCTTTATACGGTGCAAAACGCCCGAAAGTAAAAAAATAATTTAATTAATAATTAGACATTCGTCGAAAGGAGGAAAACACATGCCTCGTAAAGGTCCTGTTTCCAAACGTGACGTGTTACCAGATCCAATTTATAATTCGAAACTAGTAACTCGTTTAATCAACAAAATGATGGTGGACGGTAAAAGAGGTACTTCTTCAAAAATCCTATACGGAGCGTTTGATCTTGTAAAAGAACGTTCTGGTAAAGATGCTTTAGAAGTATTCGAAGCTGCATTAAACAATGTAATGCCAGTTCTTGAAGTACGCGCTCGTCGTGTTGGTGGTGCAAACTACCAAGTGCCGGTTGAAGTACGTCCAGATCGCCGTTCAACTCTAGGTCTTCGCTACTTAGTTAACTATTCACGTCTTCGTGGAGAAAAAACGATGGAAGAACGCTTAGCTAACGAAATTCTTGACGCATCAAACAACACTGGTGCTTCAGTTAAGAAACGTGAAGATATGCACAAAATGGCAGAAGCTAACAAAGCTTTCGCACACTATCGTTGGTAGGATTTATCTAAAAATCATACTCAAATCCGAATCGGAAGGAGAAATACAATATGGCTAGAGAGTTCTCCTTAGCAAAAACACGTAATATCGGGATCATGGCTCACATCGATGCTGGTAAAACGACTACTACGGAGCGTATTCTTTTTTACACTGGGAAAATCCATAAAATTGGTGAAACTCATGAAGGTGCGTCTCAAATGGACTGGATGGAGCAAGAGCAAGAACGTGGTATTACAATCACTTCTGCTGCAACAACAGCTGCTTGGGATAATCACCGTGTAAATATTATCGATACACCAGGTCACGTAGACTTCACTGTTGAAGTTGAACGTTCACTTCGTGTACTTGATGGCGCGGTTACAGTACTAGATGCTCAATCTGGTGTTGAACCACAAACAGAAACAGTATGGCGTCAAGCTACAACTTACGGCGTACCACGTATTGTTTTCATTAACAAAATGGATAAAATGGGTGCAGACTTCCTATATTCTGTAGGAACTCTTCACGACCGTTTACAAGCTAACGCTCATCCAATCCAATTACCAATCGGTTCTGAAGATGACTTTAGTGGAATTATTGACTTAATAACAATGACAGCTACTATGTATCCTAATGATTTAGGAACTGATATGGAAGAGATAGAAATTCCAGAAGAATATAAAGCTCAAGCAGAAGAATACCGTGAAAAATTAGTTGAAGCGGTAGCAGAACTTGACGAAAATATGATGGAAAAATATCTAAACGGTGAAGAAATCACGAACGAAGAATTAGTTAATGGTATCCGTAAAGGTACATTAAACGTAGAATTCTATCCAGTAGTGTGTGGTACTGCATTTAAAAACAAAGGTGTTCGTAAAGTTCTAGACGCAGTTGTTGCATACCTTCCATCACCACTTGATATTCCAGCTATGAAAGGTATCGATCCAGATTCAGAAGATGAAGTGGAACGTCATTCTGACGATTCAGAACCATTCTCTGCATTAGCGTTTAAAGTTATGACTGACCCTTATGTTGGTAAATTAACTTTCTTCCGTGTGTATTCTGGTACCCTACAATCTGGTTCTTACGTACAAAACTCTACAAAAGGTAAGCGTGAACGTGTAGGACGTATTCTACAAATGCATGCTAACTCTCGCGAAGAGATCTCACAAGTTTACGCTGGAGATATCGCTGCAGCTGTAGGCTTAAAAGATACAACAACAGGTGATACACTTTGTGATGAGAAAGCTCTAGTAATTCTTGAATCTATGGAATTCCCAGAACCAGTTATCTCACTTTCTGTTGAACCTAAATCTAAAGCTGATCAAGATAAAATGGGTGCTGCACTTGTAAAATTAGCAGAAGAAGATCCTACATTCCGCGTTCATACTGACCAAGAAACTGGTCAAGTAATCATCGCTGGTATGGGTGAACTTCACCTTGATATCTTAGTTGACCGTATGCGTCGCGAATTTAAAGTAGAAGCTAACGTAGGTGCTCCTCAAGTATCTTACCGTGAAACTTTCCGCTCTTCAGCACAAGTTGAAGGTAAATTCGTACGTCAATCTGGTGGACGTGGTCAATTCGGACACGTTTGGATTGAATTCTCTCCAAACGAAGAAGGAAAAGGCTTTGAATTCGAAAATGCTGTTGTCGGTGGGGTAGTTCCACGTGAATACATTCCAGCTGTTGAAGCAGGTCTTCGTGACGCGCTTAACAATGGTGTACTTGCTGGATATCCATTAATCGATATTAAAGCAAAATTATACGACGGATCTTATCATGATGTTGACTCGAATGAGATGGCATTTAAAATTGCTGCGTCTATGGCATTGAAAAATGCTGTATCTAAAGTAAACCCAGTAATTCTTGAACCACTCATGAAAGTTGAAGTTGTTATTCCTGAAGAATATTTAGGAGACATCATGGGAGATATTACATCTCGTCGTGGACGCGTTGAAGGTATGGACGCTCGTGGTAACGCACAAGTAGTACGTGCAATGGTTCCACTTTCTGAAATGTTCGGATATGCAACGGCTTTACGTTCTAATACGCAAGGTCGCGGAGTATTCTCAATGGTGTTTGATCACTATGAAGATGTTCCAAAATCAATTTCTGAAGAAATTATCAAAAAAAATAAAGGTGAATAATTGAATTTTCACCAATATTCAAGTATAACTAATTTGTAGTGTATAAAAGATAGGGGGACGTACGCCCTCTACCTTTTATCATAAAAAATCACACAATTACTGAGGAGGCAATCTATAATGGCTAAAGAAAAATTTGACCGTTCAAAAACGCATGCTAACGTTGGTACAATCGGACACGTTGACCATGGTAAAACAACTTTAACTGCAGCAATCGCTACAGTTCTTTCTAAAAAAATGGGTGGTACAGCTAAATCATACGCTGACATCGACAACGCTCCTGAAGAAAAAGAGCGCGGAATCACAATCAATACTTCTCACGTTGAGTATGAAACTGCATCTCGTCACTATGCACACGTTGACTGCCCAGGACATGCCGATTATGTTAAAAACATGATCACTGGTGCTGCACAAATGGACGGCGGGATCCTAGTAGTATCTGCTGCTGACGGCCCAATGCCACAAACTCGTGAACATATCCTTCTTTCTCGTCAAGTAGGTGTTCCTTACCTAGTTGTATTCATGAACAAATGTGATATGGTAGACGACGAAGAACTTCTTGAATTAGTTGAAATGGAAATTCGTGACCTTCTTTCTGAATACGATTTCCCAGGCGACGATATTCCAGTAATTAAAGGTTCTGCTCTTAAAGCTCTTGAAGGAGAGCCAGAATGGGAAGAAAAAATTGTTGAATTAATGGATGCTGTAGATAGCTATATCCCAACTCCAGAACGTCAAACTGAAAAACCATTCATGATGCCAGTTGAGGATGTATTCTCAATCACTGGTCGTGGTACAGTTGCTACTGGTCGTGTTGAACGTGGTCAAGTTAAAGTTGGAGACGTTGTAGACATCATCGGTATCGTTGAAGATCCAAAATCAACAACTGTAACAGGTGTTGAAATGTTCCGTAAACTTCTTGACTATGCAGAAGCTGGGGATAACATTGGTGCACTTCTTCGTGGGGTTGCTCGTGAAGAAATCCAACGTGGACAAGTATTAGCTAAACCAGGCTCAATCACTCCACACACAGACTTCAAAGCTGAAGTTTATGTTTTATCAAAAGAAGAGGGTGGACGTCATACTCCATTCTTCACAAACTACCGTCCTCAGTTCTACTTCCGTACAACTGACGTAACTGGTGTTTGTAACTTACCAGAAGGCGTAGAAATGGTTATGCCTGGAGATAACATCGAAATGATCGTTTCTCTAATCTCTCCAATCGCTCTTGAAGAAGGTACTAAATTCTCTATCCGTGAGGGTGGACGTACTGTAGGCGCTGGTGTAGTTGCTACTATCACTAAGTAATCTATAAATCAAAAGCATAAATCCATCTCGTGACGACGAGATGGATTTTTTTTGTGCAAAAAAATAGTGTAAACTAGTCTTATAGAGGTGATACTATTGAATCCAAAAATACTATTAATTGAAGATGATCAGTCTATATTTGATATGATAAAAGAAAGGTTTGTCCAGTGGTCATTTGACGTAATCAGTCCAAGTAACTTTCAAAAAGTGATGAATACATTTATTGAGGAAAAGCCACAGCTTGTTATTATTGATATACAATTACCGGCATTCGATGGCTTTCATTGGTGTAGAGAAATTCGTCATGTTTCCAAGGTTCCAATTATATTCCTATCTTCTCGGGATCACCCGATGGATATGGTAATGGCAATGCAAATGGGTGCGGACGATTTTGTACAAAAACCTTTTCATATGGATGTTTTGCTTGCGAAAGTGCAGGCTACTTTTCGCAGAACATATGATTATGGTGAAGAGCGTGTGGATATTACACACTGGAATAATTCGGTTATTGATTTCTCGAGGAGCCATATTACAAAAGGAAACCAGTCTATAGAACTTACAAAAAATGAGTTGTTTATACTAAGAGTATTGCTGCAATCTGTAAATAAAATCGTGTCCCGCGATGAATTAATGAGAAAATTATGGGACGATGAAAGATTCGTTAATGATAATACACTTTCCGTCAATGTAAATAGATTACGAATAAAACTTGAGGAAATAGGTTTAGTAGATGTAATCATTACAAAAAAAGGGTTAGGGTATCTGGCGATTACGAAGGAGGGATAGTCTATTTTGTTGTTATTATTTTTAAAAGAAAAGAAAGCGTGGATTCTATTTTTTATTATTTTACAAATATGGCTAAACTTTATATTGACTTTAGATATAACTTTTAGCCATGTTTCTATTCGATATATTAATAGTGTAAATACATTATTGTTCATCGTGTTCTTAACATGGCGTTTTTTTGTAGAAACAAATTATTTAAGAAAGCTCAATGAAGTACAGAGGCAAGCAGAAAATGAAGTAGATAGTTTTCTGAATGCTATTCCAGATGGAACTTCCCCGTTTGAAAGGCTTATTTCTAAATCAATGGAAGAGATGATATTAAAGAGCAGAGAAGAGTTGAATGGTGTAAAAGTGGAGTTTTCAGAGGAATATGACCGTACACTTACATGGATTCATGAAGTGAAAACACCATTAACTGCGATGAAATTAATGATTGATTCACTAGACAATCCTTCTACACAGAAAAAACTGGAGCTACAATGGCTCCGTATTCACTTGCTTTTAGACCAGCAATTGCATCATACACGTCTTCCTGCTATTGAACGAGATAATATGATAGAATCTGTTGTGCTTCAAAAAATTGTACATAAAGAAATTAAGGAATTACAATCATGGTGTTTGGAAAAGGGAATTGGATTTGACTTAGATAATTTGGATAAGGAAGTGCTAACCGATCAAAAATGGCTATCCTTTATTATTCGCCAGCTATTGTCTAATGCAGTGAAATATAGCATGGAAAATGCGGAAATACAAATTTTTGCGTCAAAAGAAGATACGGGTCATATTGTTTTGCATGTTCAAGATGAAGGTATAGGGATTAGTCAGGCGGATTTACCCCGTATTTTTGATAAATCATTTACTGGATTAACAGGTCGTCTCACTACAGCTTCAACAGGAATGGGCTTATATTTAGCTAAAAATGCAGCAGAAAAGCTTGGTATAGTAATATTTGTTCAATCGGAGCAAGGTGTTGGTTCTACTTTCTCTTTACGCTTTCCCCTCAAAAATGAATTTCTTCAAATTTCGAGTAGGTGACAAAATTGTCATCTACTCTTTTCGTTTGTCATCTAAATCAAACGAAAGATGAAAAGTAAAACGGTACAATAGGTATATAAAGTGGTAGGAGGAACGGAAATGACGATATTAAGTGGACGTAAAATAAAAAAAGTATATGGTAAAAAAGTAAATGCTCAAGAAGTGCTAAAGGGGATTGATCTGGAAGTGAAAGAGGGAGAATTTGTTGGGATCATGGGTCCTTCAGGTTCAGGGAAAACAACTCTCCTAAATGTACTTTGTTCAATTGACCATGCAACAGAAGGGGTTATTGAGATTGATGGGAACAATTTAAGAAAGATGAAAGAACGAGAACTATCTAGCTTCCGGAGAGAGCAATTAGGGTTTATCTTCCAAGATTATAATCTTCTGGATACGTTAACGGTGAAAGAAAATATTTTACTGCCCTTATCTATAAGTAAAGTATCGAAAAAAGATGCTGAACATCGTTTTAATGAAATTACTAAATTACTTGATATAAAAGAATTAGCTGCTAAATATCCAAATGAAATTTCTGGGGGGCAAAAACAAAGAACTTCAGCTGCAAGAGCATTAATAACGAATCCCTCGATTGTTTTTGCAGATGAACCAACAGGTGCACTCGATTCGAAGTCTGCAACAGCCCTATTAAGTAATTTAGAAAAGATTAATCGAGATAAAAAAGTGACAATTATGATGGTTACGCATGATCCTGTAGCTGCGAGCTTTTGTAGTAGAGTTTTGTTTTTAAAAGATGGGCAACTATATACGGAGCTTTATAAAGGGGAAAAGGATCGAAAGGTATTTTTTCAAGATATTATGAATACACAAGGTGTGCTTGGTGGTGATGGTTATGACGCTTAGTCAATTAGTTTTACGAAGTATGAAGAAAAACATTAAGCATTATTATTTGTATTTCTTTGCACTAATTTTCAGTGTGACATTGTACTTTTCATTTATCACATTGCAATATAATCCAAGTGTGTTAGGTATTTCAGGTGGAGTCAAAATGACTGCAGGAATAAAAGCGGCATCGTATATATTAATGTTTGTTGTTGTTTTCTTTGTTTTGTACGCCAATCATTTATTTATGAAGAGACGTAGTAAAGAGATTGGGTTGTACCAACTAATCGGTATGTCTAAAGGACTTGTTATTCGATTACTAGCTTTAGAGAGCGTTGTTTTATGGTGTAGTGCAATTGGAATTGGTGTTGGAATAGGATATTTAACTTCGCGATTATTTACAATGATTTTGTTGCGCCTTCTAGAAAAAGAGGCATTAGTGGCAATGACATTTTCGACACAAGCACTCCAAATGACTTTATCTGTATTTGCAATTCTATTAATTGTTGTGTTAATCCAAACGTCATTTATGATTCGTAGGTCTTCTTTGCTTAGCTTGTTTAATGCAAGCAAGGAAGCAGATACACGAGTGAAACGTTTTAATGCATTCCAAATGTTTCTTGGATTTATTGGTCTTGTATTCATTGCATATGGTTATTATTTGTCCACGAAATTGTTTGAGATAGAAAATCCAAGTGCGAATGCCTTATTCATTCGAATGATTCTTATATTAGGAACGACAATTGGAGGAACCTTTTTTGTTTTCCGTTTCTCTGTTGCGTTTTTGATGAATATAATTAGAAAGCAAAAAAGGGGCCACTTATCGCTTGTCGATGTATTGTCACTAACGCCAATCATGCACCGTATGAAAGGAAATGCGAAGTCACTTACACTCATAACGGTATTGTCGGCATTTGCACTGGCAATTTTGTCTCTATCGTACATTTCGTATTATTCAGCATCCGCAAATGCACAACAATCTGTGCCTAACGATTTTATCTTATTAAATGATCAAGGCAAAGCATTTACAGAACGTTTGAAGGAAGAAAAGATTGAATTCAAGCAAACGGATTTCTCTATTCTATCAGTACTATTTGATATGTCAGAGCTCCTCGAGAAAGATATACCTGCTGGGGTAAACATAGATCCTAAATCAAGCGAAACGGTAGTTATGAAGCATAGTGAAGCTCAAAAGGTAATGCCAGAATTCAAGCTGAAAGAAGGAGAAGGCTATTTTGTAGGTTATTCTGGAATGCTAGCAGAGTTTATGCCGTTTCAGAACAATAAGCCTGTACACTTAAAGACAAGTGCTGGTGATGTTACTTTACAAATCAAAAAACTAGATGAAAAGCCGTTATTAAGCTACAGAGTTACTTATGCTAGCCCAGTTCTTGTAGTAACAGATGAGCTGTTTGAGTTACTTGCTAACGATCCAATTGTACAAAAACAGACGGGATGGACGAAACAAGTTGGAATTGACTTAGAAGATAAAACAAAAATAAAAGAGGTTCAATCACTGTATAAAGAATCGACAAATGAGGGAACTTTCAAGTATGTGAACGCTAACGGTGCAAGTGAAAGTGTATCTCAAGATTCACAAGAGTCTTATAGACAATCAATGCTAGAACTGTTTGGGCTTGTTATTTTCATTACAGGATTTTTAGGGCTTGCATTTTTAATGACGACCGGCAGCATTCTATACTTTAAGCAAATGACGGAAGCAGAAGAAGAACGTGCTTCTTATACAGTGCTTCGAAAAATTGGATTTTCAAAGAAAGATTTGATGAAGGGTATTTACATGAAGCAGGTATTTAACTTCGGCGTTCCATTAGTAATTGGACTTGCGCATAGTTACTTTGCTGTCAAATCTGGATGGATGATGTTCGGTACGGAGTTAGTTACTCCATTGCTTATTACGATGGGTGTATATGTACTTTTATACTCAATTTTTGCCCTGCTATCAGTAGGCTATTACCGCAAGGTTGTAAACGAATCATTATAAGAGGAAGGATATGCCCCGTAAGTCTAGAAAACTTACCATGGGGCAATCCTTTCTTTTTTTGAGGAATAAGAATGTAGTCCAAAGCACACTAGAATTAGCAAAGAACAAGAGGCGCTTAAAAAGAGCTATGAGCATTTCTTAAAGAATAAGAAAGTATGCAAATTTTTATGCCAGGAACAGGTTGATTTCCGCTTAAGTCGGACGCTTTCTAGGGGGCAAGCATCAAGCCGTTTCCCTTTCTCCTGCTCCTGCTCAAGCTCGTCGCAAAAATTAATATCGCTGCGCTCAGTCCAGGGTCTTGATTTGCTTGCTGATCCCCTAGGAGTCGCCGCCTCCCGCTCCAATCAACAGTTCTAATAAGAAAGACAATATAGGTAGTATCGAATGATAAAGAAGTGAAGCCGCATCCGAAATTGTATCTTCGGAAGCCTTGAAAAGCGTAGGAAAGGATTTTATCTTTCATTATCCAAATCAAATGCACCACGCCATGCCCATTTCTTAATTTTCAGTGTCTAAGTGAAAAGAACCCTCTTTGTAATTTCAATGGAAGTGCTTTTTTACATTGACATTTAGAAGAATAAGAATTAAACTTCTACATGTTAGCAATCTAGTGTGTGAAAGTGAGTGTTTAATTTGAATGCTGTATTATTGGCAGTAGGAGTTATGTTAGTGCTGAGTTTACTTCGAATTAACGTTGTATTCTCATTGATAATAGGAGCGCTTGTAGGCGGTCTGACAGCCGGTCTAACGGTCACAGAAACGATTGATGCATTTACAAGTGGATTAGGCGCTGGTGCTACAATTGCGTTAAGTTACGGGTTATTAGGGGGCTTTGCAGTTGCGATTTCTAAAACAGGAATACCTGAGTTATTAGTAGGAGCGATTTTGAAGCTTGTGAAAAGAGAAGGAGATTCTCAAAAGACAGGATTAGCAAAAGTTTTAGTCTTTTTATTGTTACTCATGATGGCTATTTTCTCCCAAAACCTAATCCCGATTCATATAGCGTTTATTCCATTGTTAGTGCCACCAATTTTGAAAGTCTTAAATATGTTACAAGTGGATCGTCGATTGATTGCGTGTATTTTAGCATTTGGCTTAATTACACCATATATGTTTCTACCATATGGCTTCGGTGCAATCTATCAAGAAATTGTAGCAACGCAAATGGGGTTATCTGGTCTAGAAATTGCGTTAGATGAAATTCCAAAGGCAATGGTTGTTCCTGCATTAGGAATGGTATTTGGCCTAGTAATGGCATTTATTTTATATCGTAAACCAAGAAGCTATAAGCAAACAGAAGTAGAAGTAGAAGAGCTTCAGGTTAATGTGAAGAAAAGCAGTGTCATATTCACAATCATTGCGCTGATTGCAGCGTTATATGTTCAAATTGAAACGGACTCAATGATTGCAGGTGCTTTAGCGGGTATTACCGTTCTTTATGTTACTGGTGCTCTTAAATGGAGAGAAGCTGATCAATTATTAACAGAAGGAATGCGTATGATGGCGTTTGTAGGTTTCGTTATGATTACTGCGAATGGTTTTGCAGCTGTTATTAATGCAACGGGTCATGTAGAGAGTTTAGTGAAAGCTTCAGCAGAGTTATTAGCAGGCAACGTTAGCCTAGCTGTTTTAGTCATGTTGATTATTGGCTTAGTTGTTACTATGGGAATAGGTTCCTCCTTTGCAACCATTCCTATTATAGCTGCTATTTTTGTACCACTTGCGCTTGAACTTGGATTAAGCCCGTTGGCAATCATTGCTTTAATCGGAACAGCAGGAGCTTTAGGTGATGCTGGTTCTCCTGCATCAGATTCAACGCTTGGTCCAACGGCCGGTTTAAATGTTGACGGACAGCATAATCATATTTGGGATACATGTGTTCCGACGTTTATCTGCTACAACATACCATTGATTGCTTTTGGATGGATTGCTATTGTATTTGTTCTATAGGAAGAAAAGGACGACTTTATAAAAAGTTCGTCCTTTCTCTATTAGACTTGAAGTATGCCATAAATTACAAAGTACCATATCCGTTGAAATTATAGCAGGAGTTGTATATACTAAAAAACAGCTAATAAATGCAGGCCTATGAATCAAGTGAAACGTTTTTACAACAATTAAAAAGAATTTCGCAAAAACACTTGCGAAATCTTTTTTTATTGTTTATAATGTTGTAGTTGGTCTTTGACTGCGATGAAGCGAGAGGTTACCGACACACCCGGCCGCTTTGCCATGGCGAGTGTTCGGAAAATTTTCGTGGAGAATGTCTAGAAAATAGGCGAAAAGGAGGGAAAGTAATGGCAAAACAAAAAATCCGTATCCGTTTAAAAGCGTATGATCACAGAATCCTTGATCAATCAGCTGAGAAAATTGTTGAAACTGCTAAACGTTCAGGTGCAAGTGTATCGGGTCCGATTCCACTTCCGACTGAAAGATCTGTGTATACAATTCTTCGTGCCGTTCATAAGTATAAAGATTCTCGTGAACAATTCGAAATGCGTACGCATAAACGTCTTATCGATATCGTTAACCCAACACCACAAACTGTTGATGCGTTAATGAAGCTTGATTTACCATCTGGCGTTGATATTGAAATCAAACTTTAATGGTAAAAGATAAAAAACAATTAATTATTACAGGAGGTGTGACAGATGACCAAAGGAATCTTAGGTAGAAAAATCGGTATGACGCAAGTATTTGCTGAGAACGGTGACTTAATCCCTGTAACTGTAATTGAAGCTACTCCAAACGTAGTACTTCAAAAGAAAACAGCTGAAACAGACGGTTACGAAGCTATTCAGTTAGGTTTTGAAGATAAGCGTGAAAAGCTTTCTAACAAACCTGCGAAAGGGCACGTAGCAAAAGCAAGCACTGCTCCTAAGCGCTTCATCCGCGAATTCCGCGGCTTGGATACAGCTAATTACGAGGTTGGTCAAGAAGTCAACGTAGAAAGTTTTGCAGAAGGCGATGTAATTGATGTAACAGGTGTTACTAAAGGTAAAGGTTTCCAAGGTGTTATTAAACGCCACGGACAATCTCGTGGACCAATGGCCCACGGATCTCGTTATCACCGTCGTCCAGGTTCAATGGGGCCAGTTGCTCCGAACCGCGTATTCAAACAAAAGAAATTACCTGGTCAAATGGGTGGGCACACAGTAACAATCCAAAACTTACAAATCGTAAGAGTGGATGCTGAACGTAACCTACTACTTGTAAAAGGTAATGTTCCTGGTTCTCGTAAATCATTAGTAGTTGTTAAGGCTGCTATTAAATCGAAATAATTCTCTGAAGAAAGGAGGAAACAGGAATGGCAAAAGTATCTTTATTCAATCAAGCAGGATCTTCTGTTGGCGAAATCGAGTTAAGCGATAAAGTTTTCGGAATTGTGCCAAACGAAGCTGTTTTATTTGAAGCTATCATTGCTCAACGCGCATCACTTCGTCAAGGTAATCACAAAGTGAAAAACCGTTCTGAAGTTGCTGGTGGTGGTCGTAAACCATGGAAGCAAAAAGGAACAGGTCGTGCTCGTCAAGGTTCGATCCGCTCTCCACAATGGCGTGGCGGTGGTACTGTATTCGGTCCAGTTCCACGTAGCTATAGCTACAAATTACCGAAAAAAGTACGTCGTTTAGCTCTTCTTTCGGCTCTTTCATCGAAAGTGCGTGAAGAAAGTATCGTAGTACTTGAAGGTTTAGCTTTTGATGCACCAAAAACAAAAGACTTCGTGAAAGTGTTATCTAACCTTTCAATCAATAAAAAAGCGTTATTCGTAACTGCTGATCTAGATGAAAACGTAGCATTAGCTGCTCGTAACATCCCTGGAATCACAGTTGTGTCTGCAACAGGCATTAACGTATTAGATTTAGTTGGTCACGATAAATTAGTGATGACTAAAGCTGCAGTAGAAAAAGTTGAGGAGGTGCTAGGTTAATGGAAGCACGTGATATTATTAAACGTCCGGTCATTACCGAGCGTTCTTCAGAAGTAATGGCAGATAAAAAGTACACTTTCGAAGTGGACACTCGCGCTAACAAAACACAAGTTAAATATGCGATTGAAGAAATCTTTGGAGTAGATGTTGAGAAAGTTAACATCATGAACTACAAAGGTAAATACAAACGTGTAGGTAAATTTGGTGGTTACACTAACAAACGTCGTAAAGCGATTGTTACATTAACTTTAGATAGTAAAGAAATCGAGTTATTCGAAATCTAATCCTTATAACAAGGATTGAATAATCAAGAAGGAGGGAATAAAATGGCGATTAGAAAGTATAAACCAACGACAAACGGACGTCGTAACATGACATCGTTAGATTACGCTGAAATCACAACTGACAAGCCTGAGAAATCACTTCTTGCTCCTGTGAAGCGTAAAGGCGGCCGTAACAATCAAGGTAAAATTACTGTTCGTCATCATGGTGGTGGACACAAACGTCAATACCGTATCATTGATTTCAAACGAAACAAAGATGGTATTCCAGGACGTGTTGCTACTATTGAGTATGATCCAAACCGTACTGCGAACATCGCATTAATTAATTATGTGGATGGGGAAAAACGCTATATCCTAGCTCCTAAAGGCTTAGAAGTTGGAATGACAATCGTGTCAGGTCCAGAAGCTGATATTAAAGTAGGTAACGCACTTCCATTACAAAACATCCCAATGGGTACTACTATCCATAACATTGAAATGAAACCTGGTAAAGGTGGTCAGTTAGTACGTTCAGCTGGTACATCTGCTCAATTACTTGGTAAAGAAGGTAAATACGTTATCGTACGTTTACAATCTGGTGAAGTTCGCCTAATCCTTTCTGTTTGCCGCGCTACAATCGGTGAAGTAGGAAATGAACAACATGAACTTGTAAACATTGGTAAAGCGGGTCGTAATCGTTGGTTAGGTAAACGCCCAACTGTACGTGGATCTGTAATGAACCCGAACGATCACCCACACGGTGGTGGTGAAGGACGTACGCCAATCGGTCGTAAGTCACCAATGTCTCCATGGGGTAAACCAACTCTTGGATACAAAACTCGTAGCAAGAAAAACAAATCCGACAAACTTATCATTCGTCGTCGTAAAAAATAATGTGGTTTTACTACGGTTCAAAGAACGAGCCGTGGTGCAATCACGGAGGGAGGTTTCAGCATGGGTCGTAGCTTGAAAAAAGGACCTTTCGCAGATGACCATTTACTTAAAAAGGTCGATGCTCAAAAGGACTCTGAGAAAAAACAAGTGATTAAGACTTGGTCTCGCCGTTCAACAATTTTCCCTACTTTTATCGGGTTAACAATCGCGGTATATGACGGACGCAAACATGTTCCTGTATACGTGACTGAAGACATGGTAGGTCATAAACTAGGCGAGTTTGCACCAACACGCGCTTATAAAAGTCATGGTGCAGATGATAAGAAAACAAGACGCTAATTTGAGAGGAGGTCATTCAAATGTCACAAGCAAAAGCTATTGCTAAAACAGTGCGCATTGCTCCTCGTAAAGTAAGATTAGTCGTAGATTTAATCAGAGGTAAGCAAATCGGTGAAGCTATTGCAATTTTACAACTTACTCCTAAAACAGCATCACCTGTTGTTGAGAAAGTATTAAAATCTGCTGTTGCTAACGCTGAGCACAATTATGATTTAGATGTTAACAACCTAGTTGTTTCTGAAGTCTTCGTTGACGAAGGTCCAACATTGAAGCGTTTCCGTCCACGTGCTATGGGACGTGCAAGTGCTATTAACAAACGTACAAGCCACATCACAGTAGTGGTATCTGAGAAGAAGGAGGGATAATCCGTGGGTCAAAAAGTTCATCCAATAGGATTACGAGTTGGTATTATTCGTGACTGGGAGTCAAAATGGTACGCTGGTAAAGACTATGCAACTCTACTTCACGAAGATTTAAAAATTCGTAAGTACATTGAAACTCGTTTGAAAGAAGCGTCTGTTTCTACTGTAGAAATTGAACGTGCTGCAAAACGTGTTAACATTACAATTCACACTGCGAAACCAGGTATGGTAATCGGTAAAGGTGGTACTGAAGTTGAAGCACTTCGTAAACACTTAAACGATATCACTGGCAAGCGTGTACACATTAACATCGTAGAAATCAAAAGAGCAGACTTGGATGCTAAATTAGTAGCAGAAAGCATCGCACGTCAACTAGAAGGCCGCGTATCTTTCCGTCGTGCTCAAAAGCAAGCAATTCAACGTACAATGCGTTCTGGAGCTAAAGGTATTAAAACTCAAGTATCTGGACGTCTAGGCGGCGCTGACATTGCACGTGCTGAACATTACAGCGAAGGAACTGTACCACTTCATACATTACGTGCTGACATTGATTATGCACATGCTGAAGCTGACACTACTTATGGTAAGCTAGGCGTTAAAGTATGGATCTATCGTGGTGAAGTCCTTCCAGTTAAGAAGAACTCTGAGGAAGGAGGCAAATAATATGTTAATGCCTAAACGCGTTAAATATCGTCGCGAACACCGCGGAAAAATGCGTGGTGAAGCAAAAGGCGGTAAAGAAATAGCATTCGGTGAGTTTGGTTTACAAGCAACTGAAGCTAGCTGGATTACAAGTCGTCAAATTGAATCAGCTCGTATTGCTATGACACGTTACATGAAACGTGGCGGTAAAGTATGGATTAAAATTTTCCCGCATAAACCTTATACGAAAAAGCCTCTTGAGGTTCGTATGGGATCCGGTAAAGGTGCTCCTGAAGGATGGGTAGCAGTAGTAAAGCCTGGGAAAATTATGTTTGAAATTGCTGGCGTAACTGAAGAGGTAGCTCGTGAAGCTTTACGTTTAGCATCACATAAGCTTCCTATTAAGTGTAAAATAGTTAAACGTCAAGAAATTGGTGGTGAATCTAATGAAAGCTAATGACATCCGTGACCTTACTACTGCAGAAATAGAACAAAAGGTAAAATCACTGAAAGAAGAGCTTTTCAACCTTCGCTTCCAATTGGCGACTGGTCAATTAGAAAACACAGCTCGCATTCGCGAAGTACGTAAAGCGATTGCGCGTATGAAAACTGTGATTCGCGAAAGAGAAATCAGTGCAAACAACTGATAAAGGAGGTTTTCAGGCATGACTGAGCGTAACCAACGCAAAGTATACACAGGCCGTGTAGTTTCTGACAAAATGGATAAAACTATCACTGTTTTAGTTGAAACTCATAAAAAACACAAATTATACGGTAAACGTGTTAAATACTCTAAGAAATTTAAGGCTCATGATGAGCAAAATGAAGCCCAAATCGGCGACATCGTCCGCATCATGGAAACTCGTCCGCTATCAGCTACTAAACGTTTCCGTTTATTAGAAGTTACAGAAAAAGCGGTTATTATTTAATAATAAATTTCGGAACTAATAAATTCCGAAGGGAGGTAACCTAAGTGATCCAACAAGAGACTCGTATGAAAGTTGCTGACAACTCAGGTGCACGTGAAGTTTTAACAATTAAAGTACTTGGTGGTACTGGACGTAAAACTGCTAATATCGGCGATATCGTTGTATGTACAGTTAAGAAAGCAACACCAGGTGGCGTTGTCAAGAAGGGTGACGTC